>JAEEGN010000181.1 GCA_016280345.1 Selenomonadaceae bacterium
AAGAAAGGTGGCGTGGGAAAGACGACGACGGCGCTTTCCGTATCCGCCTTTCTAGGGCAGAGCGGTTTTTCTGTCCTGGCTATCGATATGGATCCGCAAGGGAATTTTTCTCAGGCAACGGGGGCGGTGATGGAAGAAGCCGGTACATTTGAGTTCATGAACGGTGCACCATTGGAAAATTGTGTCCAGATGATTTCCAAGTCAAAGTTCGAGCTGGTGGCGGCTGATTCACGGCTTTCCCGGGCAGAAAAGGAGTTTGATCAGTTCGGCCGTGAGCATCTGCTGGAAAAAGCGTTGGATCGTATCAATGGCTATGATTACGTTATCCTTGATACGTCACCATCGATGGATGTTCTGACGCTAAATGCGCTTACAGCGGCGGATTCGGTGGTAATCTGCTGCCAGACGGACAGCTTCAGTTTGTCGGGTCTTGAGTTCATGAAAAAGAATATCGGTTTGGCACAACAGTACTATAACAAAAATCTTTCCATTGCGGGAATCTTGTTAACGCGATACGATACCCGTGCGCTGGCGCTTAGCCCGCGAATGAAAGCGCAATTTGACGAGCGGGCTGAGCAACTAGGGGTGCATGTCTTTTCCACCGTAATCCGTGAAAACGTGGATGTTAAGGGTTCTCAAATGGAGCGAGTAGATATTTTCTCGTACAAGGCAAAGTGTCCGGCGGCGGAGGATTACGCAGCATTCACAAAGGAACTGATTACCGGTCTGGAAGGGGGTAAAACGAAATGGCCCAAAAGCTCTCCGAAGCCGAGCGGCGGAGGCTCGCAACGGATTTCGATCCCCCGGTCACCCCGCAAGCGTACAGCACGCCATCGCTAAACGGGGGAAAAACCGCCCGGGTAACGGCGAGCCTGCCGCCCTTGCAATATGCCATGCTGCGGGAGCTTGCGAAGCGACGTGGTCGGTCTATGAGCTGCACGATAGGCGATGCAGTGGCGGCCCTCTATGAAAAGTCATTCGGTAAGCCGTGAAGGGATGCTTGGCTGTTAACAGATTGGTTCGTCGGAGAAGAAAACCATCTTTTTCCCGACGGGTTTGTAAAATCCCTTCGTGTTTTTTCGCGATTGTGGTATAATATAACGGTCGTTTGCCGGGCCAAACGGCCGGGCAAAAAGAGTGAATCGAAAGGGAACGGATCGTTTCCTGGAACGAAAAGGAGCGTTTTTCATGTCAGGACATTCCAAATGGGCCAATATCAAGCGGAAGAAAGGGGCCAACGACGCCATTCGCGGCAAGATCACGACAAAGATCGGCCGCGAAATTACGGTGGCGGTGCAGATGGGCGGCGCCGACCCGACCGGCAATATGCGTCTCAAACTGGCGCTGTCCAAAGCGAAGGCCAACAATATCCCCAAAGATAATATCCAGCGGGCAATCCAGAAGGGGCTCGGCGCGGCCGGTGGCACGAACTATGAGGAGTTCACCTATGAGGGTTATGGTCCCGGAGGGGTAGCGGTCATTCTTGATATCATGACCGACAACCGTAACCGCACGGCCGCCGACGTCCGCCACCTTTTTTCCAAGCACGGTGGCAATCTCGGCGCTACGGGATGCGTTGCCTGGATGTTCAAACAGAAGGCGGTTTTCGTGGTGGAGAAGGAGACCTTCGGCGATGAGGATGAGCTTTTGAACATCGTGCTGGAGGCGGGGGCTGAGGACATGAAGTCCGAGGGCGATGTCTTCGAGATTGTTGCTGAGCCGGGCGACTATGATGCCGTTGCCGATGCGTTGGCGGCGAAAGGCATTGAAACCGCTTCGGCTGAAGTTACAATGATTCCGGACAATACGGTTCATCTGGAAGGCAAAGATGCGGAAAAGATGATGAATCTGGTGGACGATCTGGAGGAGCATGATGATATCCAGAACGTTTACGCCAATTACGAGATTGACGAAGCTGATGCGTAAGCGCTTCGGCTTATTCCCGCCCCCGACCGGGGGCGGTTTTTTTCCGGCTTCCCCCGGAAAGAGGAAAAAGTGGAAGAATGCTTTGGCAAATCCGTGCGGATTTGGTACAATAGAAGCAAACACAGCGTAGTGGTACGGCGCCCATGATTTGCTCTGTCCAGACGGAAAGAGGCAAAACGGGCGGGCGCGGCCGGATTCAAAGGAGAGCATGGATATGAAAGAGCAGCTCAGGATAGGCAATCATTTGTCATCGTCGGGGGGCTATCTCGCCATGGGGGAGGAAGCGGTTTCTCTTTGCGCGGACACCTTTGCCTTCTTCACCCGCAATCCCCGGGGTGGCAAGGCAAAAGAGATCGATCCTAAGGATGTGGAGGCGTTCCTCGCCTTCAAGAAGAAAAATGAGATTGGCGCGCTGGTCGCCCATGCGCCATATACGCTAAACCCCTGCGCTGCCAAAGACAATCTCCGGACCTTTGCCCGGGAGACGATGGCGGATGATCTCCGGCGGTTGGAGTTGACGCCGGGGAATTACTACAATTTCCATCCGGGCAGCCATGTGGGGCAGGGGGCACAGACGGGCATTGAGCTCTGTGCGGCGCTCCTGAACGCGGTACTGAAGCCGGGGCAACATACCATGGTACTGATCGAGACCATGTCCGGCAAAGGCAGCGAGATCGGTCGGACGTTCCAGGAGGTTCGGGCCATCCGGGACCGTGTGGAATTGAAAGACCATGTGGGCGTTTGCCTCGATACCTGCCATATTTGGGACGGCGGCTATGACATTGTGGGGCATCTTGACGATGTGGTGGCGGAGTTCGATGATGTGCTGGGGTTAGAAAATCTCAAGGCCATTCATCTCAATGACAGTATGAATGCCCGGGGTAGTCACAAGGACCGTCACGCCCGCATCGGCGAGGGGGAAATCGGATTGGAGGCTCTGGTGCGTGTCATCAACCATCCCCGCCTTTGTCGGCTGCCGTTCATTTTGGAAACACCGAATGAACACGAAGGATATGCCAAAGAAATAGCTCTGCTTCGAAGCCATTGGCAGCCGGGAGAAGACCATGGCTGAACCAGTGGCGAAAACGGCTTCCGGGGGATTAGAGCGGGCCCGGGAGGTGTTGTCGCACTTCTTTGGCTATCGCTCCTTCCGCCCAGCCCAGGAACGAGTGGTGCAGGATCTCATGGCGGGGCGGGACACCGTTGCCATCATGCCTACCGGCGCCGGAAAATCAATCTGCTTCCAGATACCGGCACTCTTGTCCCCGCAGGTGACGATCGTCATCTCCCCCTTGATTTCTCTGATGAAGGATCAGGTGGACAGCTTGACCGGTCAAGGCGTTCCGGCAACCTTTATCAACAGCACTCTGGAAAACAGTGAGGTGGAGGCACGCTTTGCTGCTGTGGCCCGGGGCTGCTGCCGTATTCTCTACGTGGCGCCGGAGCGGCTTGAAAACCCCTGGTTTCAATCACTGGCCTCCCGGCTGTCCATCGGTTTCGTGGCAGTGGATGAGGCTCACTGCCTTTCCCAGTGGGGGCATGATTTCCGTCCCAGCTACCGGGAGATCGCGCCTTTTGTTCGGATGCTCTCCCGCCGCCCGGTCATCGGTGCCTTTACCGCTACGGCGACACCGGAGGTCCGGGAGGATATCATCCGTCTGTTGGAGCTTTCCTCTCCGGCCGTCCACATCAGCGGCTTTGACCGGCCTAACTTGTTTTTCGACGTGCGCCGGGGGGAAGATAAGGACCATTTCGTGAGAGAATACACAGCGGCGCATTCGGGGGAGTCGGGCATCATTTATGCTGCCACCCGGAAGAAGGTGGACGCCGTCTATGAGGCTCTGCGGCAGACGGGTATTCCCGTAGGCCACTACCATGCGGGGCTTAGCGACGAGGAACGGCGAAAGATGCAGGAGGATTTTCTTTATGATCGCCGTCCGGTTATGGTGGCGACAAACGCCTTCGGCATGGGGATCGACAAATCCAACGTACGCTATGTCATCCATTACAATATGCCAAAAAACCTTGAGGCCTATTATCAGGAAGCCGGCCGGGCCGGCCGCGACGGAGAGCCCAGTGAGTGTATCCTGCTTTACGCTGCGGGGGACATACGAACCCAGGAGTTCCTCATCAGCCTTTCGACTGAGGACGAGGAGCGCAAGGCAAACAACCTGGCTCTGCTCCGGAAGATGATCGACTACTGTCGGACGCCGTTCTGCCTGCGCCGGTTTATCTTGCGTTATTTTGGCGACAGTGCCGTTCCGGAGCGGTGCGAGAATTGCAGCAACTGCAAGAACAATACGGACCTCATTGATGTTACCGTGGATGCCCAGAAAGTCCTGTCCTGCGTTTACCGGATGGGTCAGCAGTTCGGACGGATGATGGTGGCCCACGTGCTTCGTGGCGTGGAAAACGACCGCATCCGGGCGAACCGCTTTCACGAGCTTTCCACTTTTGGCTTGTTCCGGGGTCGGAAGCAGAAAGAGGTCATGCTCCTGATCGACCGCCTGTTGGCGCTGGATTGTCTGGAACTTTCCGGCGATAGATACACGGTGCTACGGCTCAATGAAATGTCTGCCGCCATCCTCAAAGGGCAGACGACGGTTCTTCTTCCCGCGCCGAAAAAGGAGAAGCGCCGGCGGCCGATGGATAGCGGCCTTTTCGAGTCCCTCCGGGCCTGTCGGACCCGGCTTGCAGTACGGGATCATATTCCTCCCTACATGGTCTTTTCTGACGCGACTCTCCGCGACATGTGCATCCTCCGGCCCCAGACGCTATCCGATATGCGCCGCGTCAAGGGCATCGGCGAATACAAGCTGAACCGTTACGGGCAGGATTTCCTCGATGCCCTACGGGACGCTTTCGACGCGCCGGACATGGCGGGAGAATGAAAAAGTGTTTTTCCGGCAGGATTTTTAGGGAATCCGCCGTATATATAACGATAGAATCATTCGATGTGGAGGTATCAGCCATGGGCAAGGCAAACAGGAGATTCAAGAAGAAGCAGGAACGAATGGAGGTCATGGCCCGGCAAGAGGAGAACTCGCTTTGGGAGACGACGTTGCAAGAACAGATGGAGGAAGGTCGTTACGACAAAGCAATCGAAACATTAGCCGAGCTTGTCAAAGGAAACGATCTGCAGCCGAAATTCATGTATGACGCTGCCTATTGCTACTTCATGACCGGGGATTACGAACGGGCGGCAAGTTGGATCAACAATACGCTGTCCTTTGAGCCGAATCACATCGATGCCCGTATTCTTTTGGCCCGTTTGTTGATCTTGGAGGAGCGGGTTGACGACGGCTTGGCGGTCTTTGATTTCGTTCTTGACAAATGGCAGGATTCCCTTACAGAAGAAAAAGCGGAGGAAATCGAGGACATCGTCGAGTTTTACGGGCGGAATGACCGCGGCCGGATTCTGCGGGATTATCCCCATATTGCCGATTTCCTGGCGCTGGAAGAAGTGGAGGAAACTGGAGCGGCGGAGTCGGAAGGGGCGAAGGATCTCTTGGCAAAGCTTAAACAGCGGGTCGCCAGTGCCAGTGAGCCTGTAAAGGAAGCGTCCGCGGCTGTGGCGGAGAAAGCGGCAGAAAAAGCGGAGGAGGTCAAGAAGAAACCCGCGGAACTGCTCAAGGCACTCAAGCAGAAATTGGCCGGCGCTAACGGAGCTATAGATGTGACGCCCGTTGTTACAGATAAAGCAAATCTGACTGTGTCGGAGTCGGCCGGAAACCAGTCAGCAGAAGCCGAATCTGCGAAGGAAGCGATTATCTCAGCGGAAAAAACGCGGCAAGAAGTTTTGTCCCGGGAGATTTTTGCGTCGGAAAAAGCGGTCGTTTTGAATTCCTTTGCCGCTGCATATTATTACCAGCGGCAACCGGAGGCGGCGCTGCTTCTCTTGAAGGAAGCCCTGAAAATGGAGGCACCGAGCGACGATCTCCTGCGAAATCTGGTGTTGGTTGAGCTTGACCTTGGGAACCGGGAGACGGCGATGCAGTGTGCTGCCCGGATGCGGGTGGCGGATTTCTCTTTGCTTCGGCTTTTCCGGGACGAGGTGTGAGATCGTCGGCAGTAGAAGTGCTGCAACGGGTTTTATCTTGATATAGTCGCGTTTGGCAAGAGCCGGGGTTTTGAGATGGTGTTCCGCAAATTGCGGGATATGCAGGTTCTGGTGGGGTGCCAGGACCTGCGTTCTTTTAGCAGCCATTTCCCGGCAATTTGCAAGGCTCGGGAAAAGACTTTGCGTGTAAGGAAGGGAGAGGAAGTTGATGCCAGAAAAGAAACCGGATCTGCTTCAGTTTCTTCTTCCAAGCGATGCGCCGCTTTGCCTGCTCGTCATTGAGAGCCTGGGATACCTCCCGCGGCTTCGGGCGATGTTTCCGGCCGCGACGCTTTACGCTGTGACGCTTTCTTCGGAGCAGGAAGAGACGTATTCCGGTCTTGATGTCGTCTGGGAGAATCTGGACTATCGGGAGACGCCGCTACCGTTTCCGCGGGAAAGCTTCGATTTCCTGCTGGGGGAAAAACTGGCGGAGACTGTTTCCAACCCGCAGGATATCTTGGCCGGGCTAGGCATGTTCCTGAAGCCGACGGGGCGACTCCTGACCAGCTTTGAGAATATCCGTTACTGGCGGGTGCTGGAGGCGTTGCTGGAGGGACATTACTGGGCCGTGGTTCGGCGATTGTTCGCCCGGCAGGATTTCGAGACACTTCTTTATGCTTCGTTTTATAAGGACGCTTTCTTCATACCTGTGACGTGTGCCGCTCCCGTGGACCTCAAGGAACGGCTTCTCCAGGCGGGCTTTGAGGATGAGGAGGATCTGGAAACGGAGTTTTGGCTGGTGGACGCCTGGCGTTCCAGCAGGCAGGTTTCATATCTGAAGGCGCAGTATACGCCAGCCATACGCCGGCGCCTGGTGACGCTCCTGCGCCGTATCGAATACGGCATCGAAGCGGAGAAAAACACGGCAGCGCTGTGGCACCTTGTGGATGAAGTGAATATGACGGCCGGATACCTTTCGGCTTTCGTTGCGTCAACGGTCGTTCATACGGCGGAGTTTTATGAAGTGTTGCGGCGGCATTCGGAGGAAGGTCGATGGCGAATGATCGAAAAATATGCTTTATAACCTGTTTGAATGATGAAGAATGGTATGCGGAG
>JAEEGN010000182.1 GCA_016280345.1 Selenomonadaceae bacterium
CTTTTCCACTCAATTATTTTCCCACTTAAAAACGTTTGGGCTATGTGGTCCGTTTTTTGTAATAACGGATTTTTACACTAAAGAGATTTCGGGTACGGGCGACGAATAGGCTGATGTGGACTGTTTTCGGACTCACGAATTTTCGGACTCAATGCAACGAGTGGAGAGTGTTGAGCACGGAAATGGACTGTCATGGACAACCGATCCACGAACGGCTTGACATACGCGAATTCGGTTGCTATTCTGGTTGTACGGACAACAAGGCAAAGGAGGAGGTTTCTGTATGTCTGTTATTGCGCTGACCTTCGACGACGGTCCAAATACTGTCATCACACCCCAGGTGCTGGACCTGCTGGAGGAGTATGGCATCGTCGCCTCCTTCTTCCTGATTGCGCAGAACATCACGGCGGAATCAGCGGAGGTGGTCCGCCGGGCAAAAGCCATGGGCTGCGATATTGAAAACCACACGGTGACGCATCCTTTCATGGACAGAATGTCCATGGAAGAAATCCGCAAAGAGGTGGACGGCTGCACTGAAAAGATCGTTGAGATCACCGGCGAAGCGCCGAAGTTTTTCCGGCCGCCCTTCATCGCCGTCAGCAAAGCGATGTACGACCAGATCGACATGACCTTCATCTGCGGCGCGGGCTGCGAAGACTGGGTGCCCACCGTCACCGCGGAGCAGCGGGCCGAGTGCGTGCTCGCGGGCGCCGAAGACGGCCAGATTGTTCTCCTGCACGATATGCAATGGAACCAGAACACCGTGGAAGCGCTGAAAACGATCATCCCGGAGTTAAAAAAGCGGGGTTACGAATTTGTTACCGTAACCCAGCTATTTGAGCGGAAGAACGTTATCCCGAAGCGTGGATGGCTTTATTCCAATGCTTTGCAGACTGAAAGCGATAATCGGCTGTGAGCGGAGTTGAGCGTCGGATATGCCGGCGGGGACGGAGGAAACCGGAGATGAGTGTCGGATGGGCCGTTGGATCCGTCGAAACGTAAACGAAAAAGACCGGATTAACGGTCTTTTTCTTCAGCTTTGACGGGCAGCGTCGGCTCGCCGGCGGCATTGACCCATTCCATATCCTCGAGGGTCAGCTCTCTGAACTGATGGCGCGCGTGGGCGGAGTCGATGATCTGCTGCAGATCTTTATTCGCCTCAAACTTCTGATAATCAAACAGGCGGAAGAGCTTCTTTTCCATCTTGCGTAACTCCTTTCAAAGGTCATTCACTGATATATACGCAAAAAGATACTCACCTGTCAATAGGCTGTTGGGGACAGAGCAAGTCCCGGAGATGAGCGTCGGATGGGCCGTTGGGGACAGGGCAAACCAGCACATCCGGTAGGTGGGCCGGTTTCCCCCGTCCCCGCGGGCCCACCGCGAACAAACATGGGCCGGTTTCCCCCGAATCCAACGAAGGCGCCACTGGCGCCTTCGCCCCGTCGGCCCAGGGCTACTGTCACTTCGGATAAGGGAGCTTTTTGATTGATTTTTTAAAGCTCTCAGGAAATCCGGGGCAGACGGGCGCGGAAGGCTTTGAGCTCGTCATCGGTGGGGATGTAGTCGTCCATTTGGCCTTCGTGGAACTTCTCATAGGCTACGAGATCGAAATAACCGGTGCCGGTGAGGCCGAAGAGGATGGTTTTTTCCTCGCCGGTTTCCTTGCACTTCATGGCCTCGTCGATCGCGGCGCAGATGGCGTGGCTGCTTTCCGGCGCGGGCCGGATGCCCTCGGTGCGGGCGAAGGTTTCGGCAGCCTCGAAGACGCGGGTCTGGGGAATGGAAACGGCTTCCATCATCTTATCATCATAGAGCTGGGAGAGGATGGGGCTCATGCCGTGATACCGGAGGCCGCCGGCGTGGTTCGGGGCGGGAATGAAATCGGACCCCAGGGTATACATCTTCGACAGGGGACAGACCATCCCGGTATCGCAGAAATCATAGGCATAGACGCCACGGGTCAGGCTCGGGCAGGAAGCGGGCTCCACGGCGATGATGCGGTAATCCGCTTCACCCCGGAGCTTTTCACCCATGAAGGGGGCGATCAGGCCGCCCAGGTTGCTGCCGCCGCCGGCGCAGCCGATGATGATATCCGGCTTGATGCCATACTTATCCATGGCGATTTTGGTTTCCATACCGATCACCGACTGATGGAGGAGGACCTGATTCAGGACGCTGCCCAGGACATAACGGTAACCGGGGTTGCCGACGGCCACTTCCACGGCCTCGGAGATCGCGCAGCCGAGGGAGCCGGTGGTGCCGGGGTGCGCGGCCAGGATGC
>JAEEGN010000183.1 GCA_016280345.1 Selenomonadaceae bacterium
CAATCTCGCCATTTCCTACGCGAAGACGATAGACGAAAAGGCGCGGGCGCAGACCGCGCGGATGTGCGACTATGACTTCACAGCGGGAAGCCGCATCCGCATCATGCCTGACGTCCACGCAGGCAAGGGCTGCACCATCGGGACGACGATGACTGTTACCGACAAGGCCGTGCCGAATATCGTCGGCGTGGACATCGGCTGCGGCATGTACACCGTCCGGCTGGAGGAAAAGCGGATTGATTTCCCCCGGCTTGACGAGGCGGCGCATATCGTTCCTTCGGGGCGCAACGTCTGGGACGCGAAGGAAGTCGAGTTCGACCTTCGCCGTCTGCATTGCTTCGGGCAGCTTCGCAACGTGCCGTGGGTGGAGAAAAGCGTGGGGACGCTGGGCGGTGGCAATCACTTCATCGAAATCGACGAAACGTCGGACGGGACGTATTACCTCGTCATCCACACCGGCAGCCGCAATCTCGGCAAGCAGGTGGCGGAGCTCTACCAGGAACTGGCCGTTGACCTGAATGTCGGCAAGGCGTCCTATCTCGAACAACGGGAGGCCATCATCCGCGAATACAAGGCCGCCGGGCGGAAAAGCGAGATACAGAAGGCATTGAAGGCGCTGGAGGCCAACCGCCGGAAAACCTCCATACCCGAAGACCTCTGCTATGTCTATGGGGATTATCTGGAGAAGTATCTGCATGACGTGGAGATTTGCCAGGAATTCGCCCGCCAGAACCGCGAGCATATCGCCCAAGTCCTGCTGGAACATACGGGGCTGACGGGGGCCGAGGCGTTCCACACCATCCATAACTACATCGACACGAAGGAAATGATCCTGCGCAAGGGCGCCATCGCCGCGCACAAGGGGAAGAAAGTGCTGATTCCCCTCAATATGCGGGACGGCAGCATCCTCGCCGTCGGCAAGGGCAACGAGGAATGGAACTACTCCGCGCCCCACGGCGCCGGCCGCACTATGTCGAGGATGCAGGCGAAGGCGACGCTGAATATGGAGGACTACCGGGCATCGATGGCCGGCATCTATACGACCTCCATCAGCGACGATACCCTGGACGAAGCGCCGATGGCCTACAAATCCGTCGATGACATTCTGGACGTCATCGGCGAAACGGCCGAGGTCATCGAACACATGAAGCCCGTGTACAATTTCAAGGCGGCGGAGTGAGGAGACGCCCCTGTCGGGCGCACCCAGCAAGGAAGCCCTGCTCCGTTGTGAGCAGGGCTTTCTTTAGTTCCGTATACACTTTTCAAAATCTCCTGCTCCGTCTACTCTATGCGTCGGCAACTATCCGCATTACTTCCGCATCCTTTATTGCCTGTATGACATCCAGCGTGTCACTTCCTTCCCCCAGTTTCCGGATCGGGCGCGTATTATTTCACGTCGAAGATCAGAAACCCGCGATGGCTTTTCCCTTCATAATCGGTCGCGCTCATGAACAGCAAAATTTAAGGCATTGACGCATTTTTGTGGCTAATTTATAATATGACTATAGATTAGCCACAAAAGAGGTGCGCGCCATGTATATCAAGCGAAGCATGGAAAAATACATTGAAACCGCCGGAAATGATTTCAAAGCGATTCTCGTCACGGGCGCTCGCCAGGCGGGCAAATCCACACTACTCAAACACCTTTTTCCCGAGCGTGCGTATTTGACGTTTGACGACCTGAATATTACGATGGCAGGGAGCATATTGCTATGCTCCCTGCCATCGTAATATTCAAATCTCATAGATATAATTTCCCGGGACTTCAGGTTTGAAGACGGAGCTGTTTTTGAAGTTGAAGCACAGCAGGAGCCGGCATTCCGTATGAGCATGAATTGCATACCCTAGGGGATAAAAGCAGGAACGAACTTGCCCAATGCCGATGCCAATGTATTGTTTGCTCCTTGCCTCAGGAAAGCCATTATGAATGTTGAGATCAGATGCTATTGTACAGATAAAGATCCTATGTTTAATGATTTCTTTGATGAGGAACACAACAAACGGGAATTGGTATCGAGTATTGTTTTGTGGCTTGATGATGGGAATGGGATAAAGATAGGTGGTACGATTGATTTCTGTGCGATTGCATACATTGATGAAAGACGTGTTCCCCACACGATTCCTTTTGGGGAATTGAAACAAGGGCTGATTGGCTTATTGTAAAATGAAGATTCTGACCGGGAAAGAGAAGCCTGGCCATCTAAAGGTCATGGTGCGTATCAAGGCTGCGAAGTGAGGACAATGGATAGGATTGAGTTTCGGCTGAATCACTTTGAGTACGGCGCGGACCGTTACAAAGACGGGTATTATGCCTCGCCGGTGGTGGATATTTTTATCAACGACATGGAATTATCCTCATATACGCAAGATTTCTATTGACGCATTTTTGTGGCTAATTTATAATACAACTATAGATTAGCCACAAAAGAGGTGCGCGCCATGTATATCAAGCGAAGCATGGAAAAATACATTGAAACCGCCGGAAATGATTTCAAAGCGATTCTGGTCACGGGCGCTCGCCAGGCGGGCAAATCCACGCTGCTCAAACACCTTTTTCCCGAGCGTGCGTATTTGACGTTTGACGACCCGATTTTGCTGGAAGAGGCCGGACGCGAGCCGGGACTTTTCTTTCGCAACCATCCGGCGCCCATCACGCTGGACGAAGTGCAGTACATTCAACACCTGTTTCCCTATATCAAAATAGCGTGCGACGCCTCCGATAAGCGGGGCTTGTTCGCCCTGACCGGTTCCCAGTCATTTCATCTGATGAAGCATGTATCAGAGTCTTTGGCGGGGCGTGTCGCAATCTTTGAGTTGCCGGGCCTTTCCCTGCGGGAAATTGACGGCGGCGACTTCAACCGGCCATTCATTCCCACCGCCGATTATATTGACGAGCGCGCCCAAAATGTCCGCCGCCGTCCAGACATTTGGGAGATAATCCATCGCGGTTCTTATCCGGCGCTTTACGAAGCGGATGTAAACTGGCAGACCTTTTACTCGTCCTATGTTCAAACGTACCTGAATCGCGACGTCAACGGACTATTGCGCGTCAAGGATCAAATGCGCTTCACCCGTTTCCTCACCGCGATGGCGGCACGGACGGGGAGCCTTCTCAACTATTCCAAAGTTGCGGAACAGGCGGACGTTACCGCCGCCACCGCCAAGGAATGGACTTCCATTCTTGAAGCCTCCGGCCTTATCGCCATTCTGCCCCCGTTTTCCAATTCCGCCCTGACGCGGGCCATCAAGACGCCCAAGATGTATTTCCGCGATACGGGACTCGTCTGCTTCCTGACCAAATACCGGACGGCGGAAATGGCCATGAACGGTGCGCTGGCGGGCGGGTTGTTTGAAACCTTCGTCGTCTCGGAAATCATCAAGAGCTTTTCCAATGCCGGAATCGACTATCGCCTGTACCTGACCTACTATCGCGGAAAAGACAAGGCGCGGGAATCGGAAATCGACCTCGTGATCGAGGAGGGGGAAACCCTCTATCCGGTCGAGATCAAGATGACAGCCAATCCCCGCCCGGACATGACAAGCGCCTTTGACGTGCTGGACAAGGTCAAAGGGAAAAAACGAGGCAAAGGCGTCCTGCTTTGCCTGTACGACAAGCCATCAAACCTGAATGAAAACGCCGTGGCCTTGCCCGTGGAGTATGTATAAGTAAAAACATCGCCGGGGCGCTGATGGGCCTTTTTTGTGTCGTAGGGCAAAAAAGGCCAGCGCCTGTGCGGGATGGGAGGCGCTTGTCGGAAAATGCAGTTCCTTATAAGCACGGTTTTGTGCATCATATTCATGAACGCGATCAATCGCTTTGCCGTTAAAGAAGCGCCTGGCGGAAAAGCCGCTGGTGCAGCTCTTCCTTTTGGGTGTTGGGGCCGCCGTCATCATCGTGGCTTTCACCGTTGCCTATAGCGGTTGGGATAAAGATATCCTTACGGGCGTTTTGGGGTTAAGCGATGAGGACATCGGTTTCGCGTTAGTTGACGCCTTCCTGTTAACGGCCCTGGTCGAGGAGGTGTTCAAGTATATTGGCCTCAGAAGGTACCAGAACCTTTTTCAACGGGTTGGATGCTTCATGACGCGGCAAGCGGATAAGGATTGATTCAAAAATATGTAATTGGAGAAAAGCTGTTATCTCCAGCGAGGTGTTTTTTCATGAAGGCCAACAAAATCGGTTTTAGGCTTTCGGCTGAAACTTTTGGTCCGGATACTGAACCCACGGATGTAGTAGAAATTTATATTGATGACAACAAACTTAGTGATCTTATTACATGTAACTTGCCTTTATGGCCATCTGAATTATATACAAGCCTGATGAGAAAAATACGCTGTGTCATGGCGGTGGTGGAGAATAAGGATTCCGTTTTTTCGTCAGTAGATTTGTCAACATCGAAGCATAGCAATTGTTTTTATCATGCGCTTTATATGATTTTCGATGGCGGCTATTTGATTTGCTCACAATATGGTTCTTATTGGGTGGATACGGCGCCGATTGATGAAACAATCACAGATGTGTCGGAATATTTCTCGCCGATTGTCGGACATGAAATCCGACAGGTCACCTTTGAACACAGTGAAGTGATTAAAGGGATTACATATTTTGGACAGCCGGTTACATCTTTCCATTTTGATAATGGCATTAGGCTGACTTTTACTACCAATTTTGGCGAAGTTGAAAAAAGTCATACTGGCTCGTATTATTATTTCGGTAATAGTGAGATGCCTTCAGAAAACAAGGTGACGGAGTGAGGAAACGAAATGCAGGGGAGGCGTTTAAGAGTGGAGAAATTGTCACCGCAGCGTATAAGCGAATTGACAAAGATGCTCCGCCAAGCAAAGAGCGTAGAAGACGTAATCGAGAGAGGCAGGTCACTAAGCATGAATTTCAGTCGGGAGCAAGCACGGGAGTATCTGGAATTGATACGTCCGGAGAGTGAAAGGGAAGAGAACGCTGACTGCCCTGTTGGAAGCGGCCGATTCATGCATTCGCTAATTGACCTTCACATGCACAGCACCGCTTCGGACGGGAAGGACACGCCGGCGGCTCTGTGGGAAAAGATCCGGCAAATGGGAATCCGGTGCTTTTCTTTGACGGACCATGATACGATTGACGGCGCGCGGGAAATGGAACGGTTGGTGGCCGGGGACGGTGATGCCGGTGTCCGGTTCATTCGCGGCATCGAGTTTTCCGCGATCTCGCCCGCGGGGAAATGTCATATCCTGGGATACGGTTATGATTGGGACAATGATGTCTTCCGGGCGGCGTTGGAGAAGTGCGCCGAACTCCGGCGCCGGAAGCTGGAGCAGCGGCTGGATTTCCTGCGGCGGGAATACCGGATTGTGTTCGCCGAGGAGGATATGGCGGAAATGCGCCGCCGGAAAAGCGTCGGCAAGCCGCATCTGGGGGAACTCATGGTGAAGCAGGGCGTCGTGGATTCTGTCGCCGAGGCCATCGACAAGTATATCAACCGTTGCCCGAAGCTGGAGAACCGCATGCCGGCGGACGAGGTCATCGCGGCGATTCGCGCGGCCGGCGGTATTTCAGTCTGGGCGCACCCGTACGGCGGCGTGGGAGAGCGGCCCCGTTCCGGCGAGGAGTTCCGGGCCCAGCAATCCTATCTGCGGGAAAAGGGATTGCAGGGGCTGGAATGTTTCTATTCGCGGTTCACGCCGGAGCAGATCGATGCGCTGACGGCCAGCGCGTCGGCAAACGGCTTGTGCGTATCCGGCGGCAGCGACTATCACGGGCGCAAGACGTACCCGGAGCCGGGAACCCTGAACGCCGACGGCGTTCCCGTGGAAGCGGAGCGGCTGTCCATCCTCGGGAAGCTCGGGGAGTCCATAGCGCCGGGGGATTGAAGCGATGATTGCCCGATTGCGCGCGAAAAAAGGAGAGAAGCGGTGGCTTCTCTCCTTTTTTGCCTAGGCGTATGCGGTTTTGGGCGCCTTATTTCTTCGATTCGATGAATTCCAGGGCCATTTCGGCGTTGCTGTAAGCGAGTTTGCGGAGCTGGGCGAGGAGGTCGGCGTTCTTGTCGCGGAATTCCTTGCGGCTGTCCCATTTTTCCCGCACGGCGTTGAGGATGGCGGTCGCCGTCACGTCTTCGAGGTTGCCGACGGACTGTTCGCCGATGGAGCTCAGGAAGCGGTCGATTTTCGGGTCGTAGGAGAGGCCCAGCATGGGGACGCCCATGACGCCGGCGAAAATCAGCGCGTGCAGGCGAATGGAGATCAGGAGGTCGAGGTTGCCGACCAGGGACAGCAGCTCGCTGGTCATGTACTCGCCGGGGAGGACGACGGCCGCTTCTTTCATGCGGGCGGCGATGGTTTCCGCCGCGTGGACGTCTTCCGGGTACTGCATGGGCAGGAAGACGATGCGGGCGTCGCGCTCGGCCGCCAGCTGGTCCGCCGCCTCGGCGATGGCCTGCTTGTAGGAATCCCAGCCGCGCCACTCGCGGACGGAGATGCCGATGATGGGGCGGGCGCCGTCGGCCTTGAATTTCCGCAGGATGCCCCGGCCGATGCCGCGGTCCACCGGGTGGATGGCCAGTACCGGGTCGGCGGTGACGTGGATGGGCGGCCGGTGGATGGAGAGGCTCCGCAGTTCGTCCATGGAGCCCTGGTCGCGCACCGTGATCAGCGAGACGTGGTTGCCGACGGTCCGCATGACCCAGCGCGCGAAAGCGCCGCAGACGGGGCCGATGCCCTGGGCGTAGAGCATGACCGGCGTGCCCAGGAGCCGCGCCAGCAGGATGACGCTCAGGTAGTAGTAGAGGCTCCGGCCGCTGGTGACGTTCTGGAGCAGGCTGCCGCCGCCGGAAATCATGAGGTCGGCCTGGCGGAGCGCCGCGGCGATCTGTCCCACGTCCAGCCAGGGGATGGCCTTCACGCCGTGGCGGCTGGCGGTGTCCTCCGGGTCGGCGGAGATGACCGTGATATGCAGTTTCGGGTCGATGTCCGACAGTACCTCGATCATCGCCGCCAGCATCGCTTCGTCGCCAGCGTTCTTCGAGCCGTAGTACCCGGACACAACGATATTGCTCATGCCTTCGACTGATTCTCCTTTGCCGCTTTGAGAAGCCTGTCCCATACCGCGGCCAGTGCCATCGCGACCGCGCCGATCATCGCTCCCCCCACGAGCCCGCCGATGCCGCGGGCAAACGACATCATCACCGGCGTGCGCATGTGGGCGAAGGTTTCAACCATCGATCCCTGCCCGATGGTCGCCGCCAATACGAGCAGAAAGAATACCATGGCCGGCCAGTGGCGGAAAAAGGCGTAAGCCGCCAGCATAAAGGCCGGATGGCCGATCAGGAGCTCTTTGGAGCGGGGCCGGGCGTACAGGGACTGCTCCAGAAAAGCCCGGAACCGCATTTCAAGGCCCGAGACCGGCATCCCCATATTGTGCCCGGAGCGGGCCACGAAGACGACGGCGGCAACCAGGAGCCCGAAGAGCACCGCCAGCGTCCGCACCGTTACCGTCATGTCGAGCAGCCGCCGCCCCTGCTCCCAGAGGCTGGGGGAGTCAGCCATGTCGCCGCTGAAGACGGGGAAGCGTTCCAGGAACGCCACCGCCACCAGCAGGATGGGCAGGATGAAGGTCAGCTTGACGCCGCGGAAGATGTTGACTTCGAGGAAATACTCGACGTCGGACAGCGCCCCCGAGAGATAGGCGGCGCCGACAAGGGACAGCGCCCCGGAAAGAAAGAGGGCCGCTGCCGCCAGGGGAATGAGCCGGGAAAGGGGCCAGTCCGGCCGCTCGTTCATGGCCCGCAGGCGGTCGAGCTGCCAGATGACGGCCAGGGCCGGAAAGACGTTGGCGCTGGCGATGGCCGCCAGCAGGCGGATCTTGCCGCCGTGCCCCATCAGGACGGGGACGGCCGCCAGCAGAGCGCCGACGGCGAACAGCAGGAGCTGCTGCCGGGGGCGGCGGTTCAGCGCCGGGATGACCAGCGACAGGTAGAGGACGCCGGCCGCGGCCACGCCGACGACGACAAGCGCCCGCAGGGACGGCGACGGCTCGAAGGGCTCGAACCAGGTCGCCGGGCCGAAGGAAAAGCCCTTTGATTTCAGGATGTCACGGGTATCCGAGATGTATTCGAGGTTCGTTTCCAGCAGCGTCTTGCCGATGACCGGCTTGTCAAAGATGCGCAGGAGGTCGATGCGGATATTGCGTTCCTCATCGGTGTTCGCCCAGCGGCTGACCGCCGCCGGCGGTTTCATCTTGAGCTGCTCGTCCTTGGGAATGGAGTAGAGCCGGGCCGCCCGGTAGCCGAGGCCCCGGGCCGTTTCCACCAGCCCCTCCTGAGGCAGGAACTGGAGCTGCGTCGTGGCCTCGATGAGTCCCAGGGTGATGCCCCGGGCCTGACATTCGCGGATCACCGGCTCCAGCGTCTTCGGCGCTCCCAGCGTCTCGGCGCCGGAATAGACGAGCTCGGACACGCGGATGCCGTCGAGACGGCGGAAGACGGCGGCAATCTGTTCGTCGGTGACCTTCGTGTAATTGCTGGGCCGGGCGATGACGGTAAAGCCCGCCGCGTTCACCGCTTTCATCTCGTCGGTGGGCAGGCCCAGATTCATCTTCAGGAAGGAAAGGTATTCGGCCTTCACCGCCAGGGCCTCCTGCCCGTCCACGGTGAACGGCCGCACCCGGTCCGCGCCGAGGCGGAGGATCAGGTCCTCCTTCACCTCGCGGAAGGTCAGGGGATCGTGTCCCGTCACGTAGACCTCGGTGCCGACGATGGCGCCGCTTTCCACCAGCGCCCGCCAGCCGGGACTGGTCAGAGAGCCGCTCTGGTAGCGCTCGAAGATCTCGGCCCCCGGCGTCGCGCTGGCCTTGCCGTTCACGTTGAGCTTCTTGAAGGTCGTCTCATAGACCGCCAGCGACGTGATGCCGGCCTCCTTCGCCAGCCGCAGGACTTCTTCCGGGGGGCGCCCCTCGCGCGCCGCCAGCTCCAGCAGGCCCTCGTAGTCAATGGCGAGATCGATGGTCATATTCTGTTGTTCCGCCCGGTAGCGCATGACGTTGATGACCATCGACGCCAGAAAGCCGACGAGAATGACCGCCAGCAGCACCCGGTTGTATTGGAATCGTTTCATTTGCCCTCGTTTTTCTTCTTTCCGTTACGGTTCGTTCTTGTGCTGGCTGGCCGTCAGCACGACCTGGCCGGTTTGCATCTCGACGGTGTCCAGCTCCACCGGCAGGTTGAGCCGGCGGAAGTCGAGGATTTCCACGTCGCCGAAGAAATTGCCGATGACGGCCCGCCCCAGCAGCGAATTCTTGAGGGTGAGCTGCGTCATGCGGAAATAGATGCGGTTGTCGTCCTCCAGCACGATGCCTTCCACGTGGATGTCCGCCCTCTGCCCGGCGATCCTCGCATGCCCCTCGGCCACGGCGAGATTGGGCTCGAGGGTGACCGTCACTTTATCCAGCCGGTCCACCTGCCGCTGCAGGAGGTCGGCCAGATTATCCGCCGTCATGGTGCCGTCGAGCTTGAGCTCTTTGGCGTTCTTGATGACGAACTGGCCCTTGCTGACGGCGTCCAGCGGGATGTCCACGTCGCGGCCGATGAGATGGAGCTTCGCCACCCGTACCTCGCCCAGCAGGGCGTCGCGGGCCGACAACTCCACCCGGTCCATGTGGCCGAACAGCAGCAGCGGCGCCGGCAGGGCGCTGACGTCCGCCTTGACCTCCGTGGCCCGCAGGGCCTGGCCGATCTTCGATTCCAGCGTCTTCTCCGCCAGGAACGGCAGGGCGAATTGCAGCACCACCAGGAGCGCGAGGAGAAGTCCCAGGAAAATTGTCAGCGTCTTTCGCACGCGGTGTCCCTCCTTTGCTGTCGGAGCAGGGTATCAGATCTGGTGGTTGGCCTTCGCCGACAGGAAGGCTTCGATGAAGCCGTCGAGGTCGCCGTCCATGACCGCCTGGACGTTGCCGGTCTCGAAGCTCGTCCGGTGGTCCTTTACCATCGTATAGGGCTGGAAAACGTAGGAGCGAATCTGGCTGCCCCATTCGATTTTCTGCTGCACGCCCTCCAGCTGGGCGATTTCCTCTTCCTTCTTCTTCTGCTCCAGCTCGAACAACTTGGCCCGCAGCATCCGCATGCAGACTTCGCGGTTCTGGATCTGGGAGCGCTCGTTCTGGCACTGGACGACGATGCCCGTGGGTATGTGCGTCATGCGGACCGCCGACGAGGTCTTGTTGATGTGCTGGCCGCCGGCGCCGCTGGAACGGTAAGTATCGACGCGCACGTCGTCCATGTTGACCTCGACTTCCTTGGCGTCCTCGATTTCCGGCATGATGTCGCAGGCGGCGAAGGACGTATGGCGGCGGGCGTTGGCGTCAAAGGGCGAG
>JAEEGN010000020.1 GCA_016280345.1 Selenomonadaceae bacterium
CTCGAAGAGCAGCAGGTTCCGCAGGACGACGGCGAGAGCGCCGCCCGCGGCGGCGGCGGGAATCAGTGACGGCGGCAGATTGAAGATGACGGCAAAGCCCAGGGCCGCCACCGCCGCGGCTACGGCGCTGACGGCGAAATCCTCGGCGAAGGCGACGGACAGCGAGGCGAACTCGCTGACGTTGCCGACTTTCATGGCCAGCACCACGCCGAACGTCATGCCGCCGATGATCAGCAGGGCGTTCATGGCCCGGGTCATGCCCGAAGCGATGTAGTTGTTCACGAGGTCGTCCACGGCGTTGATCAGCGGCACGCCGGGGATGAAGACGAGGCCGCAGGCCACCATGGGAATCCAGGGCGTGGCCGAGACGACGTAGGACTGGGCCAGCCAGGCGAAGAACGTGGCGGCAAACGACGACAGGGCGACGCAGGCGTAAGGATTCACACCGTAGCCGGTGAGGACGCCGCGGGCCCGGATGCCGATGACGGCGCAGATGGCGGTGGAAACCGCCGCCGGCAGATCGCCGCCGAACAGGATGGAAAGGGCGGCGCAGGCGAGGGCCGTGGCGTAGCAGGTGGTGAGGGGCGAATACTTCTTCGGCGTCGCCTCGATGGCCTCCAGCGCCGCCTTGTAGTCCTCCAGCCCGTAGTGCTCCTCCGCCGCCCGCCAGATCAGACGGCTGACCTTGGCGATGACGTCCATGTTGACGCCCCGGACCTCGCACTGGCAGAAATTCGTCCCCGTCTCCGCCTTGAGGTCCACCAGGATGACCGAGTTCAGGATGTGCAGCCGGAGCTGGTTCTCCTGGAAACCCATATAGACGGCGAGGCGGTTCATGTCACGGACGACGCGGTTCGTATCGGCGCCGTTCTCCATCAGCATCTTGCCCGTCTGCAAAAGAAGCTGTATGCGCGCCTGCAGCGCGTTGTTCGTCGCTGAACTGATCATAGGATTCCTCCTTGTCAAACAAAAAAACACATCCCGCTTTCGATGGAAAACAGGATGTGCTGTGTGAAGCAATCAGGTGATTGAAAATTCCTGTTTATCGTTGGCTGAAAGGTCTCATGGCGTTGAATCTCCCTGCTGATTCTGAATTGTCAAGGCGCCGCGCGGGCCGCCGGTCCTCTCCCGCCGGCGCGGGAAAAGACTATGCCAGAGGATAAACCATCCGTATGAAAACAATCTGAGAAACGGGAAAAATCCGTTGCTCCATTATTTAATGAAAAAAACATCAAATAAGCGACCGCTAAGGCGATGAAGCGCCAAGCGTCTGCTTATCACACGCTGCTCCATGCCATGAGAATTCCGGGTTTTTATGGATTTGTCTAAAAAGTTACGTCTTCCCTGGGGGCGCCGCCACGGGGGAAAGCGTTACTTTCTATTGTTTATTCCCCCAAGATTCATGATTGAACCAGAATTTTTCCCCAATTGCCTTTGCTTTACGATGGCATTCTTTATGTGCATCCGCAGGGCCGTCGCTCTGCAGTTTCCTGTAGTCCGTTGGATATATAAGAGGAATTATATATTTTTATGGAAAATAAATATAAATAAATTTCTCCCAAAATGTCGATTTTTCTGTCGCTGAATCGTATTATAGAGTAGAAACGTAAAAAGACAGACAAGGAGGTTTTACCATGGTGAAATTCCGGGATGTGAAGTTGACGCCGGACCTTGTGCGGCGGGCGATGCAGTGCCAAACGCCCGGGGAACTGATGGCGGCCCTCCGGGAGATCGATATCGACATCACGAAGGAAGAAGCGGAAAAGGCCCTCGAAAACCTGGCGGAAATCGACCTGTCGTCGGAGCAGATGAAAGCCGTCGCGGGCGGAAATAATGGTTGGGATGATGTCCGGAAGGATTTCCTTGCGTCGTGGAAAGTGGCATGGGCACAGTTAAAAAACGACCCACGGTGAATCCGGAGAGGATCTCCGGGGACGGGAATCCGGCTTGACTTGGGAAAAGGATAAAAAATAACCATCACAAGGCAAAGGGAGGTTTTTATTGTGGAGGAATCAAAGACGGAAAAGATGAGGAAATTGTTCGCGGACAAGCAGGTGAGCGCGGAGCAGCTCGAGAACGTCGCCGGGGGGACGAAGGACCAGATAGCCGACGACAGCTGCTTCCTGAACATACTGCTCCTGGGGCATCCGGCGCAATGCGACCGGTACGGTTCGGCCAAACTTAAATATGACATTGCCAACA
>JAEEGN010000021.1 GCA_016280345.1 Selenomonadaceae bacterium
CGTTTCTGAAGTACTCGGGATCCGCGCGGGCCGGGTAGCGAGATCCTCCGCTGAAAAACGCGGACGCCACTTCGGTGGATGGCTGGCAGAGCCGATTCCAAACTGCTATCGGCGGCGTGTGCCGTCGATTAAACAGTTGTGTAAAAACACATCCCGCCATGCGGGAGGAAGGAATCGGACATGAACAATGCGGAGAAAAGACAAAACGCGGCGGCATTGCTTGCGATACTGAACGAGGCCGACGAGCAGGATTGGCTTGAGGCGAAGTCGCTTCGGGACGACACCTCACGGTCGATTCTCGAAACGGTCTGCTCGCTCTCGAACGAACCGGGGCTACGCGGTGGGGTAATATTGCTTGGAGTCGCGGAGAACAAGACAGGAGATACCCCCCGATATTTCGCCGACGGCGTTGATGATCCCGACAAGGCGCAACTTGATCTTGCCACGCAATGCAAGTGCGTGTTCAATTCGCCGATCTACCCGACCATCAAAGTGGAGAAAATCGGCGGCAAGGCCGTTTTGAGGGTTGTCGTTGATGAACAGCCGTACGGACGGAAGCCTGTATACTTCAAGAAGGAAGGTCTTCCCAAGGGCGCCTATCGTCGAATTGGAAGCGCCGACCTTGTGGCGACAGAGGAAGACCTCTGGCGATTCTATGAAGACCCGGAGAGCAAATACGATGAAACGCCGGTCAGGTGCTCGTCCATTTCTGATGTTGATGAACGGGCGGTACAGCGTTACCGCCAGATGCGGAAGAAGGTCGATCCGGAAGCGGTTGAGCTCGAATACGAAACGCCGGAGCTGCTGTCCGCGCTCGGATGCACCAGCAAGGAGAATCCGCAGGAACTCAACATGGCCGGTGTCTTGCTCTTTGGCAACGAGCTTGCGATCAAGCGGGCGTGCGCACGGGCACGAGTTGACTACATCCGCATCCTCGGTAACGATTGGCACGCGGTGGCCGACCAGTTTGACGCGGTCGATACGTATGCGCCGGTCTTCCTGATGGTCGACAAGCTTTTGAGTATCATCTACGGGGAACTTACCACGCGGCACCGTTTCCACAGTGATTCCATCCAGCCAGAGACGGAGAATTTCCCTGTCGAGGTGATGCGTGAGGCAATCGTCAACATGCTCATGCACCGCGACTATCGACATGGACAGTACACGCAGATCATCCGCTACAACAACCGAATTGAAATCTGCAATTCCGGTTGTTCCCTCAAACCGGATGACATGCTCGGCATGAAGGGCAGTGTCACGCGCAATGACACGATCGCGCGCATCTGTCACGACACGAAACTTGCCGAGGCGAAGGGCAGCGGCATTGAGCGCATGTGGCGAAAGATGGTCGAGGCAGGGTTGTCACGGCCAACGATGGAGTCTGACCGCATGGCGGCGACATTCACGATCCGTCTTCTGCTGTGTCATTTCCTTGATGAAGATACGCTCGATTGGCTCAAGCGGTTTGTCGCATATGATCTGAATGACAATCAACGCACCGCACTTGTCTTTCTGCGCGAAGTCGGAGCCATAGATGCAGTCGCCTATCAACAGCTTACTGGATGTAAGCCAAAACTGGTCGCGAAGGAGTTGGCTGGCATAAAGGATCAAGGGTTGATGATCCAGAAGGGGCGTGCCCGTGGTACCTACTATATTCCATCGGGGAGTCTGGAAGAAAGCATCGAGGATGAAAAGCGCAAGCGTAGATCCCAATCTCAGGCCGTTACTAGTACACCTCAGGCCGTTACTGGTACACCTCAGGCCGTTACTGGTACACCTCAGACCGTTACTGGTGCACCCCCGAATGAAAATATCACATCGCTTCCCGAAGCTCTTCTTAAAGAACTGGGAGAATTAAAGCAGCGTACTCCACCACAAAAAATGAAAGATTTGGTATTACGCCTTTGTGAAGTACGGCCGATGACCAGGGACGATTTGATGTTTTATCTTAAGAGGGGCAGTACCACTATCGATAACTACATAGCATTAATGCTTGGCAAGGAGCTTGATTATCTTTATCCAATGATGATTCATCATCCAAGACAGGCCTATGTGCCGTTAGGGTTCCATCACCATCATGAGGGGACTGCTACTTGATTCAGCTGGTGCCGCCTGAGTTCAAGGATTTGCGGTCGAAAATTTCGACTTCAAGTTCGCAAGGCGACTTCCTCATGCGTTGTCTATCCGATAGGCAAACGCTCAAAGAAGAAGAAGTTTAAAAAGAGAAAAAAGAAAGGAATCGGTTATGGGATACAATACGGAATTCGACGGCGAGTTTGC
>JAEEGN010000184.1 GCA_016280345.1 Selenomonadaceae bacterium
CCCGGCGGGCGGCCCGGCGGTTTCCTTTGGCGGCCCGGTAAACGACGACGATATTCCGTTTTGAGAGAATGACTGGCCGGACGGCCAGCCTGCCATAAAGGAGGATTCAGATCGTGATCAGACGTGACAGGAGCAGACGTCCCCGCAAGAAGGTTTGCAGCTTCTGCGTGGATAAGGTCGAGCACATCGACTATAAGGACGCAGCGAAGCTCCGCCGGTTCACCACGGAGCGGGGGAAGATTTTGCCCCGCCGCATTTCCGGCAACTGCGCCAAGCATCAGCGCCAGGTGACGGTAGCGATCAAGCGCGCCCGCAATATCGCGCTGTTGCCGTTCACGGCGGAATGATAGGCATAGAGGAGAGCCTGCAGGGGCTCTCTTTCTTTTTTACCCGGGTTTTGCCCCGGAAACGGGGCGGCGGACAGCGGAAAGGAGCGCGGCGCATGATGAAGCGATGGCTGGGCGTGGGATTGCTGGCCCTTTGCCTCTGGACGGGGAGCGTGGCAGCGGCGGCGGAGCCGGAAGCGGAGCCGGGCGACGGCATCCGGAGCATTCTCGCCCAGTGGCGGGAGCAGCAGGCGGCTCAGACGACCGCCCGGGAGCAGCGGTCCGCGGCGCAGACGGAAACGGGCCGCATCCGGCTTCTCTGGCAGATGGATTTCAGCAAGCAGGCGAACCTCGAGGAGCCGCCGACGGCCGCGGGCGTCAACGTGATCTCGCCCTGCTGGTTCGTCATCACCGGCGAGAAGGGCACGATCGAGGCCTACGGGGCGAAAGCGGACCGCCGCTACAGCGACGCCGCCCACGCCAAGGGCTACAAGATCTGGGCCCTGGTCAGCAACCACGGCTTCGATCCCGAGGTCACGGGGCGTTTCCTGGGGAACGCCGGAAGCCAGAAAGCGGCCATTCAGAACATCCTCAAACTGGCGGAGACGTACCGGCTCGACGGCATCAACCTCGACTTCGAGAACATCAACCTGGAGGACCGGGACCGGCTCACCGCCTTCGCGACGGCGGCGGCCAAAGCGTTCCGCCGGAAGGGGCTGGTGGTCTCCATGGACGTCACGCCGCCCTCGGACAGTCCCAACTGGTCGCTCTGCTACGATCGCCGGGCGCTGGCGGAGGCCATGGACTACCTGGCGCTGATGGCCTATGACGAGCACAGCGCCGGCGCTTCCGAGGCGGGCCCGGTGGCGTCCCTGCCCTGGGTAGAGCGGAGCCTCGAGGCGACGCTGGAGGAAGTGCCGGCGGAGAAGCTCCTGCTGGGAATGCCGCTCTATATGCGGCTCTGGGAGGAAAAAGACGGTCGGCTCCAGAGCGTCAAGACGCTCTACATGGGAAAAGCGGAGCAGCTCCTGAAGGAGAAAAAACCGGCGCGCCACTGGCAGCCGGATCTCGGCCTTCACTACTTTGAATACCGGGAGGGCGGCAGCCTCTACCGCGTCTGGCAGGAAGACCGGCGCTCCCTCGCCCTCAAGGCGGCCCTGGTCAACCGCTACGATCTGGCAGGCGCGGCTTTCTGGCGGGCCGGCCATGAGACGGCGGACGTCTGGCCGGTGCTGGACGCCGTCCTCAGCGCGGCGGCGCCCTGACAGGCCCCGTCGTCCCTGACGCGCGGCGTCGGCGGAAGCGGGCCGCACGTCCCGGCTCGTCCGGGGTGACAGCAGCGGAAGTTCAAAGCGGTTCCCGAAGGGGAATGGCAGGAATGATAACGACACAGGAAAAGGAGCGATGACAGATGAATCAGAAACCCATGGGGCAGGATACGGCGGCAATGCCCCGCCGGCCGCAGAAAGAGGCCACGCCAGCCACGGCAAAGGCCAACCAGAGCGTCTATGCGCACCTGGATTTTGACGACGAGAGAGAATTCGAGTGCGCCCGCCGGGGCCTCATCGCCGCGCCGGAGCAGCTCACCCTGAAGAGCAGCGATGGTCGGGTTGTCTGGAGCCAGTCGGCCTACGCCTTCCTCGACGGCAACCCCCCCGACACGGCGAATCCCAGCCTTTGGCGGAACGCCCAGCTCAACCATTTGTACGGCCTCTTTGAAGTGATGGACGGCATCTACCAGGTGCGCGGCTACGACATGTCGAACATCACCTTCATCCAGGGCTATACCGGCTGGATTGTCTTCGATCCCCTGATGACCATCGAGTGCAGCCGGGCGGCTAAGGAGCTCGTCGACCAGAAACTCGGCGTCAAGCCCATCCGGGCCATCGTCTACAGCCATACCCACGTGGACCATTACGGCGGCGTCAAGGGCATCGTCAGCGAAGACCAGGTCCGGGACGAGAAAATCACCATCATCGCCCCTGAGGGCTTCGAGGAATACGTCGTCAAGGAAAACCTCCACGCCGGCGCCGCCATGGCCCGCCGGGCCAGCTACCAGTACGGTACCATGCTGGAGCCCGGCCCCAAAGGGCGCCTCTCCATCGGCATCGGCATGACCCAGTCCAAGGGCACTACTTCCTATATCTCGCCCAACCTCATCATCCAGGAGACCGGCCAGAAAGTCACCGTGGACGGCGTGACGATGGAGTTCCAGCTCACGCCCGGCACCGAGGCGCCGGCGGAAATGAACACTTGGATTCCGGCCAAGAAAGCCCTCTGGCTGGCCGAGAACTGCTCCGGCACCCTGCACAACCTCTACACCCTGCGGGGGGCCCAGGTCCGCGACGCCGCCGCCTGGTCCGGCTACCTCATGGAGGCCCTGGCCCTTTACGGCGGCGAGGCCGAGGTCGTGTTCCAGGCCCACAACTGGCCGCACTGGGGCAACGAGACCATCCGCGACTACATCACCCAGCACGCCCTCGCCTATAAGTTCATCCACGACCAGACGCTCCACTACCTGAACCTCGGCTACACCCCCATCGAGATCGCCCGCCGCATCGAGCTGCCGCCGGCCCTGGCGAAGAGCTGGTACACCCGTCAGTACTACGGCACCGTCGCGCACAACTCGCGGGCCGTGTACGACAAATACATGGGTTGGTACGACGCCAACCCCGTGAACCTCAACCCGCTGGAGCCCACCGAGAGCGCCACGAAGCTCGTGGAGTACCTGGGCAGCCCGGAACGCGTCATCGAGAAAGCCCGGGAAGACTTTGACCGGGGCCAGTACCAGTGGGTCGCCCAGATCATGAACGCGCTGGTCTTCGCCAATCCCAAGAACCAGGAAGCCCGCGACCTCGAGGCCGACGCCCTGGAGCAGCTCGCCTACCAGGCGGAAAGCGGCCCCTGGCGCAACGTCTATCTCTCCGCGGCCCATGAGCTCCGGGACGGCTCGATTCCCCCGCAGGCCATCGTCATCCCCGGCGGCAAAGGAGATATCGCCCGCGCCCAGGGCACGGACCTCATGCTGGCCTATCTCGGCATCTGCCTGGACCCCGAGAAGACGAAGGACCTGAGCTTCACGGCGAACCTGACGCTCACCGACACCGGGGAGAAATACACCCTCGTGGTCCGCTCCGGCGTCCTGTTGCCGGAAAAGGGCGTCCACGCGGCAAAGCCCGACGTCACCTGGACCATGCCCCGCGTCGGCCTGAACCTCATCCTGCAGCCAGACGCCGCCGTCATCGACAAGGTCATCCAACAGACCGGCGACAAAACCTGCCTCCAGCGCCTGAGCGCCAGCATGACCGTCTTCACCCGCTTCTTCAACATCATCGAGCCGTAAACCGCGGCTGATTCAGTTTGCGGGAAAGCCGACAGAAAGGCACAGACACCAAACGCAAAAAGCCGCTGAAACCATCGCGTTTCAGCGGTTTTTTGCATTGAGCAGAAGATAAAACAACTTGTTTAGTTGCAATATTGCAAACATAAAACTGCAAGTCCTTGCGAAATTGCGCAGTAGTCACTAAGTCAAGCATTGGTAGCCTCCGCGTCCTGGTCCGCCAACAGGTCGGAGAGAGAGCTGTATCGTTTGGATTGCCGTCAACAGGCCGGTATCATCGTGGCGCTGTTTTTTCGCGTCCTTCTGGTTTTCGTTCACTCGGTCGCCTGATAAATCCGCGCTTCCAGGGGGCGAAGGCGTGCAGGTAATACTGGCCGCGCTCCTCGCACCAGGTCCAGGCACTGCCGCCGAAGATGCTGCGCCAGTTGGTGGGAGGGCTGCCGTCGGGCTTCGCGTCCCGCCATATATACCAGTCGGCTTTCGGGTTCGTGCGGCTCTGCCGGGACTCCAGGAACCAGGCGTGTCGCCGCCCGGCTCCCATGATGAGTTCATTATAGTATAAACGGATAAATGCCAAAAGGCCGCTGGAACCATTACCGGTTCCGGCGGCCTTCGTTTTTCGCCATGCGCTTTTCGTGCGGTGCCGTTTACATCTTCGCGGCCAGGTCCTGGGCGCGTTTTTCGGCTTCAAAGAGGATGCGTTCCTTGTCGAGGGTCAGGACTTCGCCTTTTTCCATCAGCGTCTTGCCGTTGACGATGACGGTGTCGGCGGTGGCGCTGCCGGCGGCGTAGATGAGCAGCGAGACGAGGTCGAACTTCGGCGTCCAGGCGGTGCCGTTCATGTTGTAAAGGACGACGTCGGCGAGCTGGCCCGGCTCGAGACGGCCGAGGTTCTTGAGGCCGATGGCTTTGGCGCCGTTCTCGGTGGCCATCTGCAGCGCCTCGTGGGCGGGAACGGCCAGCGGGTCGAGGGTATCGACCTTGTGCAGGAGGGCGGCCAGGCGGGCTTCCTCCAGCATATCGAGGTTGTTGTTGCTGCTGGCGCCGTCGGTGCCGAGGGCGACGCAGACGCCGGCCTTTTGGAGTTTCGGCACCGGGGCGATGCCGCTGGCCAGCTTCATGTTGCTGCCGGGGTTATGGGCGACGCGGACGTCGTATTTCTTCATCAGGGCGATGTCTTCGTCCGAGAGGTGGACGCAGTGGGCGCCCAGCACGCCGCATTGCAGGATGCCGGTCTCCTCCATCAGGGCGATGGGGGTTTTCCCGTAGTCCTTGAGGCAGTTCTCGACTTCGCCCTTCGTCTCGGCGAGGTGGATGTGGATTTCGGCCTTGCGCTCCCGCGCAATTTCCGCCACCCGGCGCAGGAAGTCCGGCGGGCAGGTGTAAGGGGCGTGGGGGCCGAACATGACGGTGATGCGCCCGTCCGCCGCGCCGTGGTAGTCGCGGAAGAGCGTCTTGTTTTCCTCAAGGGCGGCTTCACCGTTGGGGGCGACGCCGATGATGCCGCGGGAGAGAACGGCGCGCAGGCCGGACTCGATGGCGACTTCGGCGACTTTTTCCATGTCGCCGTACATGTCGGCGAAGGCGGTGGTGCCGCTCTCAATCATTTCCAGCGCCGCCAGCATGGCGCCCCAGTAAATGTCGGGTTTCCTCATCTTGGCCTCGATGGGCCAGATCTTGTTCTGCAGCCAGTCCATGAGGTTCATGTCGTCGGCGTAGCTGCGGAGCAACGTCATGGAGGCGTGGGTGTGGGCGTTGACGAGGCCGGGGACGGCGAGCTTGCCGGTGGCGTCGATGACGCTGTCGGCCTGCCAGCCCTCAGGGGCTTTGCCGACGGCGGCGATGAGCGTTCCGTCAATGGCGACGTCGCCGGTCTCGGTCTTGCCGCCGGCGCGGACGATGGCAGCGTTCCTGATGAGCGTTTTCATTGGCGATCCTCTCCTTTTACATTCCCAGATAGGCGCGTTGCTCGGCGGTCAGCTCGTCAATGGCGACGCCCATGGATCCGAGCTTGATGCGGGCGATGTTCTCGTTGATCTCGTCCGGCATCAAATAGACGTCTTTCTTCATCTCCTGATGGTGCTGCAGGATATGCATGGCCGAGAAGAACTGCACGGCGAAGGAGAGGTCCATGATTTCCGCCGGGTGGCCGTCGCCGGCGGCGAGGTTCACGAGACGGCCCTCGGCCAGCAGGTAGATTTTCCGGCCGTCCTTCTGCAGGAATTCCTCGATGTTGTTGCGGACGGTGCGGCGGGAGGCGGACTGCGCCTCGAGCTCGGGGATGTTGATCTCGACGTCGAAGTGGCCGGAGTTGGCGAGGATGGCGCCGTCCTTCATGGCGGCGAAATGGCGGCTTACGATGACGTCCTTGTCGCCGGTCAGCGTCAGGAAGATGTCGCCGATCTTCGCCGCCTCGTCCATGGGCATGACGCGGAATCCGTCAAAGACGGCCTCGATGGCCTTGATGGGATCGACTTCGGTGATGACGACGTTGGCGCCGAGCCCCTTGGCCCGCATGGCGCCGCCTTTACCGCACCAGCCGTAGCCGGCGATGACGACGGTCTTGCCGGCGATGACGAGGTTCGTCGTCCGCATGATGCCGTCCCAGGTGGACTGGCCGGTGCCGTAACGGTTGTCGAAGAGGTATTTGCAATAGGCGTCGTTGGCGGCGATCATCGGGAATTCCAGCTCGTTTTTCGCGGCCAGGGACCGCAGGCGGTGGACGCCGGTGGTCGTTTCCTCGGAGCCGCCGAGGAGGCCCGGCAGCAGCTCGCGGCGGCTGGTGTGGAGCATGGAGACGAGGTCGCCGCCGTCGTCGATGATGATGGTGGGCCTGATGTCAAGGGCCTTGTCGAGGAAGGTGTTGTACTCCTCGTCGGTGCAGCCGTGCCAGGCGAAGACGTTGACGCCGCTCTCCGCCAGCGCCGCCGCCACGTCGTCCTGGGTGGAAAGCGGGTTGCTGCCGGTGACGGCCACCTCGGCGCCGGCGTTTTTCATCACCTGCGCCAGATAGGCGGTCTTGGCCTCGAGGTGGATGGTCATGACCAGGCGCTGCCCGGCGAAGGGCTTCGTCTTCGAGAAGTCCTCCTCGATCTTCCGGAGCACCGGCATGAAGTTCTTCACCCAGGCGATTTTGTCACGCCCCGACGGGGCCAGCTTGCTGTCGCGGATCATTGATTCCATGTCTTTTCCTCCTAAACGGTTTCGATTTGCGGATGCGGTTCATTATACCTTCCATTATAACAGATGGCGCCCGGTTTGGGAAAGTCTTTTCCGGGAGCAAAAAAGGCGGCTCCGCGCTGCCGGAGCGCGAAGCCGTTCGTATCAACGCTTTTTCAGCTTTACTCCGTGGCCCTTCATGCTGCTCACGGGAATGTTCGCCACCAGGGCGACGGAGTTGGCGTCGTTTTCCAGCCGGATTTCCATGGCCTGGGTGTCGATGTCCATATAGCGGGCGATGACGTGGATGATGTCGTTCTTGATGCGGTCCATGATCTCCGGCGAGATGTTGGCGCGGTCGTTCAGGAGAACGAACTTCAGGCGCCTTGCCGCCACGTCGGAGGACCGGCCGCTGGGGGAGCTGCCGCCAAATAATTTCTTCAGTGCGTCGAGCATTTCGGTCCCTCCTTAGTGCTTGAAGAGCTTTTTGCGGAGCCGGGTGAACCACCCGTCCGTCTCGAAGGTCTGGAAGGGGACCTCCTCGCCGCAGATGCGCCGGACGATGTTGCGGTAAGCCTGGCCCGCCTCCGAGTCTTCCCATTCGACTACGGGAATGCCCCGGTTGGCGGAGTCGACGACTTTTTCGTCATCGGGCACCTGGCCGATGCAGGGGATGCGGAGTATGTCGTCGATGGAGGTCATGTCCAGCATCGTGCCGTCCTTGACCATCTGGGGCCGGATGCGGTTGACCACGAGCTGGCTGTCCTTGTTCTCCGCCTGAAGGCGGCCGATGATCTTGTCGGCGTCGCGGACGGCGGAGACTTCGGGCATGGTCACGATGATGGCCCGGTCGGCGCCGATGACGGCGGTCTGGAAACCCTGCTCGATGCCCGCCGGGCAGTCCACCAGGATATAGTCGAATTCGCTGCGCATGACCTGTATGAGCTCCAGCATCTGCTCCGGCTCGATGGCGGTCTTGTCCGCCACCTGGGAGGTGGGCAGCAGGAAGAGGTTCTCGTATTTCTTGTGGCGGACGAGGGCTTGCCCGTATCCGACCCGCTTCTGGACGACGTCGACCAGCGTGTAGACGATGCGGCGCTCCAGACCGAGCAGCAGGTCGAGGTTCCGGAGGCCGGTGTCGGTGTCGATCAGGACCACCTTCTTTCCCTGCATCGCCAGACCGACGCCGAGATTCGCTGTCGTCGTCGTCTTGCCGACGCCTCCCTTGCCGGAGGTAATGACTATGACTTCACTCATCCGTTTTATCCTACCTTTCCATCGGTTCAATCGTAATCTGGCCGTCCTTCATGCAGGCGCGCTCCGCCACCGCCGGATTCTTCACGGCGCCGTCGGGCAGCAGGGCGATGCGGTCGGCGATGCGGATCTGGATCGGCATCAGCCGGTCGGCGATGATGAAGGCCGACGTGTCGCCGTCGGCGCCGGCGTGGACCAGGCCGCGGCAGGTGCCGCGGATGTCGATGCTGCCGCCGGCGATGATCTGGGCGCCGGCGTTCACGTTGCCGCAAATCAGCACCGAGCCCGCCGTGCGGATTTCCTGCCCGCTGCGGACCGTGCGGTTGATGACCAGCATCGGCTCCCCGGCCGGCGCGGCCTGGGGCTCCGCCGCGACCGCTTCTTTCTTCGCGGCGGGCGGCGGCGCGGCGGCCGCCCTGGGGGCGGGGGCAACGGGGGCGCCCGCCTTCGCAAGCGATTCCGCTTTCACCGGCGGTTCTTCCTTCACCGGCGGGGCTTCCACCCGCGGCAACGGTGTCACCGGGCGGCGGACCGGCGGTTTCTCCACCGTCTCCACCCGGAACAGGACGCCATGCTGGCTGAACAATTTCCGAAGCGAAGCCTCCTCCTCGGAGGAGAGCACGCCCGGCACAAGCTGGATCACCGTTCCCCGCCGGAAGAACCGCGAGCCGGACTCCAGCTTGCGCTGGATATCGGCCCGGATGGTCTTGAACTCCGTTCCCGGCGAGAAGACGAGCTGCAAGCCGTAGCGGCTGCCCTTCAGCTGTACGATTTCCTGTCTCATTCTCGTTCGCACTCCATACGTCTGTCTTTGCCAATCACTGGAATCATCCGGCGGCATTTCCGAACAAATACTCGCATATATCGTTTTCTACAAGATATGCGATGATTTCGATTTCACAACACTACATATTCTATAATACCAGAAAATCTCC
>JAEEGN010000185.1 GCA_016280345.1 Selenomonadaceae bacterium
GCGTCCGGGCCAGTTGCCAGGCAACGTACTGTCCCTCCAGCTCGTCACCGTGGGTGCCGGTCACGACGGCAAGGCGGTGACTGGCCGCGTCGGCGCCCTCGATGCGGTTCTTCCGGATGACCAGCGTCTCGCCCACCGACAGCTCCGCCGATATCACTTCTTCAATCATCGTATCGCCTCATTCGTCCGAAACCTTCATGAAAACCGTCTGCGTCTGGACCGCGCCCCCGGAGAATATCCCGCGTTCCAGCGGGCAGTCGCTGTAGTCCCGTCCGACGCAAAACTTCAGATAGCCTTCGTGGGCCAGACAACCGCGGGTCGGGTCCAGACCATGCCAGAGGCCGTCGGCCCAGACCTCCGCCCAGGCGTGGCTCGCGCCCTCGCCAACGGGGATCCCGCTGACGTAGCGGGCGGGTATGCCCGCCAGGCGGCACAGCGCGATGAACACGTGGGCGTAGTCCTGGCACACGCCCTTCGACAGGGTCAGCGCTTCGCCGGCCGTAGTCGTTACCACGGTCGCGCCCGGCGTATAGGTGAAGTGCTTATGGACTTTGGCCGAGATGGCGGCGGCGGTTTTCAGCGGGCGGCAGCCGTGGGGGATGGAGTCATAGAATTCGCGCAGTTCTTCCGTCGGCTCGGTGAGCGGCGACGGATAAAGATAACAGCGCGGCGGCTCCTCTTCCGGGCGCAGGCGGTCATCGCGGTATGCGGTCCCCTGCAGCGTGAAGCGGAATTCATCGTGGGAATCTGCGATGCGGCCGGCGCAGTACCGGTTGCCGAAGGCGTCCTCTCCCAGACTCGTCACGACGCCGTGGGGGAGGATCGAGAGGGTGTAGGACAGGACCCGTTGCTCGGGCCGGTCGGCAGGGAGGCAGCGGAGGAGGAAATCGTGATTCGTCACGGTCAGGGAAAAGTCGAGTTTCGTGTCGAAGTAAAATGACAGTTCACGGCCCATGAAAGATCGCCCCCTTACAGTCGGAACAGGGTTTCCGCCGCTTCGAGGACGGCGGCGCGGTCGTCGGGCGGGATTTCCGCCGGGGCCGTGAGCAGCAGTCGGAGGGCTTCCGGTGACGGCACGAGGCTGGTCCGGTTCATCCGCTTGCTGAGCTTGGCCAGCTCGGAGGATACCGCTTCCGTTCGCCATCCCAGGCGCAGATAGAGGCTCAGGCGTTCCACCCCGGCGCCGCACTTGATGATGTTCCGCACGTTCTCATCGTCGATGCAGTCGTCGTAGCTGCCCCGGAAGGCCATGATGCAGTCGATGGCGCGCTGCAGGGGAAGAGTGGGATTCACGCTGTCCCGGCCGCTTTCCAGGGCGTTGACCGCCAGCTCCAGATAGGCCAGCGTACGGCTGCCGATGGTTTCCCGGAGCACCATGCCGTTGCCCAGCATCGCGTCGGCGGCAGCGCGGAGTGATTCCGGGTTGTCCCGGTCGAAAACGTAAGCGCGCATGAATTCTTCGGCGCTCTCGTAGGCGCAGGGGATTTCCAGCGCCGAGCAAAAGTCGGCATAGTCGATGGGCGCGCCGTCGATCATCCGGTCATACCAGCGCCAGAGATAGCTCAGCGTGGTGGCGACGCGCTCGTAATAGCGCCCCAGCCAGAAAAGACGCGACATCTTGTTTACTGACATAGTACCCATGTGTCCTTGAAGCCTCCTCCCTGCGACGAGTTGACGACAAAACTGTCAGGATTCCGGGAAAAGCGCGTGAGGCCGCCAGGCCAGACCGTGACGTCCTCACCGGCGAGCGCGAAGGCGCGAAGATCGGCCTTGCGCTCCACCACCTGACCGTTTTCGGAGATCGGAAGATCCTGGAAGTCGATGACCTCCTGGGCGATAAATCGCCGCGGATTGTCTTGGATCGCGGCTTTCAGCTCCTCCCGCTGCGGTTGCGTGAGATTCTCGCCGAAGGTCACGCCGTAGCCGCCGGCTTCCGCCACGTCCTTGATGACGAGGCGCCCGATATTCGCCGTCACGTACGCCATATCCGACGAGAAATAGGGCAGGTACGTCGGCGCGTTCTTCAGCAGCGGTGTTTCGCCGAGGTAATACGAGATCATTTTGGGAACGAAATAGTAGATCCCCTTGTCATCGGCGACGCCGTTGCCGGGAGCATTCATCACGGCGACGTTCCCGGCCAGGTAAGCGTCCATGAGGTTCGGAATGCCGATCAGGGACGACGGCTCAAAGAACAGGGGGTCGATGTATTCGTCGCTGACGCGGCGGTATACGGCGCCTACGCGTACCGGATCGTGACCGGCGCGGTAATAGAGACACCGGTTCTCCACGAAGAGGTCGCCAGTTTCCGCCAGCACCGCCCCCGACTGCTCCGCCAGGTAGGAGTGCTCGAAGTAGGCGGCGTTGTATCTGCCGGGCGTGAATATCACATTGATGCCGCCGGTGTTCACGTATTCCATGGTACGCTTCAGAAGCGTGCCGTACCCGCGGTTGTCGACGACCCGGTTTCGCTGGAAGGTATTCGGACTGCACCGTCGGCACAGCGTCCGCGCGATGAGCGGATAGGAGGCGCCGGAGGGGATCCGGAGATTGTCTTCCAGGATGTACCACGCGTTGTCCTTGCCCAGCACCAGATCAATCCCGGAGATATGGCTGTAGACCGATTTCGGCGGCGTCACGCCTTCGCACTGGGCCAGATAGCCGGGAGAGCGGTAGACGAATTCTTCCGGCACGGCTTTGTCCCGAATGATCCGCTTGTCGTGATAAATGTCATAGATGAAATAGTTCAGCGCCTTCACACGCTGTTGAAGGCCGCGCTCCAGCGCCTGGAACTCGCTTTGTCCGATCTGTCGCGGGATCGGGTCGAAGGGGAAGAGGCGCTCGTTGAATTTCCCCTCCTTGTAGATACCGAACTTGACTCCGTAACGCGCGAGCTGCTCATTGATCTCATGGCCGTGGTTCAATAATTCATTCATCGGCGGCGCCTCCTTCCCGGAAATAACAAAAGCAGGACAAGGAAATCCCGAAAGACTTCATTGTCCTGCCAAAAGCCAGATTCTATTACGAGTATATTCTAGCGGAAAGCGGCCGCCTTGTCAAACGGATTTTTACCGGAACCCCAGCAGCCGCTTCATCTCCTGGATATGGTTGCGGCTGATGGGGATTTCCTCGTGGGGAAAGCCCTTCATATGGAGGGAGTAGGTCCCCTTGAACCAGGGCACGACCTCGGCCACGAAGTCGAGGTTCACGATGTATTGCCGGTGGACCTGGAAAAAGGGGGCGTCCGACAGGAAGGCGACCATGGCCTGCATGTTGAGCTGGGAGGTGAATTCGCCCGATTTCGTGCGCACGAAGACGGATTTGTTCTTCACGTAGGCCATGATGATCTCGGGACGGGTGACGGGGTACATCCGCCCTTCGCGCATGACGGTGATTTTGTTGTCCGCTTCGGGGACGGGCTTCAGCAGCGACTTGGCCTTTTCCAGCGCCCGGGCGAGAGCGACGCGGGAAACCGGCTTCGTGATGTAGCCGATGGCGGGCGTGTCGAAGGCGTCGAGGGCGTATTCCCCGTAAGCGGTGACGAAAATCACCAGGACCTTTCGCTTCATCTCGCCGAGGCACTTGGCGAATTCGATCCCGTTCATGCCGGGCATCTGGATGTCGAGGAACAGGAGCTCGCAGGGATTGCCGGACAGATAGGCCAGCGCCGGTGCCGCCTGATCGAATTTCTTCATCACGTGGAATTCGGGGTGGGCTTGCAGCAGGTATTCCAGTTCGTCGCAAAGCGGCGTTTCGTCGTCGACGATTACGGTCCGTATATTCATCTCCAATCACTTCCTTCTGAGCAAGGGAATCGTAATCCGGAAGGCGCTGCCCTTTCCTTCCTCGCTTTGTATCACTATCTCGGCGTCCTCTTTGTAAATACCCCGGAGGCGTTTCATGATGTTGGCGACGCCGATGCCTTCCGAGCGCAGTTCCTGAAGCATCCGGCACTTTTCTTCCGTCATACCGGCGCCGTTGTCGATGATTTCGATGACGATCCGCTTCGCCGCTTGCCGGATGTTGATACGGAGGACACAGTTGTCCGGCTTGGGGAACAGTCCGTGGGTGACCGCGTTTTCGACCAGCGGCTGCAGGATGAAGGCCGGACAGAGGCAGTCCAGCAGCGTCTCGTCCACCTCGGTCCGCACCGCCAGACGGGCCCCGAAGCGCGCCCGGACGATGCTGAGATAGGAGAGAACGGTGCCGTATTCCTCGCCGATGGTGATCATCGTTTCGTGGTGGGCAAAGGAGAAGCGCAGCATATCCGAGAGGTTTTCCAGAAGCGTCCGCGCCATTTCCGGATTGGTCCGGCAAAACGACATGATGATCGACAGGGTGTTGAACAGGAAATGGGGACTGATCTGGGATTCGAGGGCCCGCTGCTCGGCCTGTTCCAGCAACAGCTTCTGCCGTTCGTAATCGGCCAGCGCCAGGGAGGTCGAAAGGAAGCGGCCGATGCCTTCAAGCATTTCCTCGTCCAGCACGGAGATGCCGTTCTTCTTCGTGGCGTAAAATCGGATGATGCCTACGGGCTTGCGGTTGAGCAGCAGCGGGACCGTCATCCCGTAGTAGAGGGGACAGTCCGGGTCCCCGCAGCCGTGTTCCCCGACGAAGCGCGATGATTTACCGGTTTCGAGGACCTTTTCCGTGTCGGGGAAGAACAGAGGCTTTCCCGCCTGATGGTATTCGCTGGGGAGCCCATCGTAGGCCAGCGTCGTTTCCGTGTCGGTGATGGCGACCGCCGCCACGTCGGTATGGTGCAGGATGACGGCGGCAATCTTCGGCGCCGACCCGGCGGTGAGGCCGTCCTGCAGGAAAGGCACCGCTTCGTTGGCGATGGAAAGGGCTCGCTGCGCCGCTTTCGCGCCGGCGGACTCCGTCTGCTTCTGCATGTCCTGGAGGATGAGGATGAAAAGCACGGTACCGATGACCGTGACCAACGTCGTCGGAATGGCGGCGGCTTTCTCAAAGGCGAGGGCCATCTCGAAGGGCTTGGCGAACATGAGGGTAAGGGCCTTCTGGATGAATTCCGCCGCCAGCGCGACGGCCATGGCGATTTTCCAGTTCAGGTCCTTGAAGCCGTAACGGAGGCGAATCAGCCCGGCCATGAATCCGGCGATGACCGTCGCTACGGCGCAGCTCGGGGCGGTGAAGCCGCCGAGCAGGTAGCGGTGGAAGCCACTGATAATGCCCACGGCGAGGCCCACATAAGGGCCGCCGACAATCCCGCCCATCAGCGTGCCGACAATCCGCGTGCTGGCCAGGGCGCCGAACATCCGAATGCCGTAATACGATGACACGATGGCCAGGGAGGAGAAGATCGCCGTCAGGGTAACACCCGCTCGCCAGGTGATGGGCGAGGAGGCCATACAGCGATAGATGTTTTGGCCGCGCCCCAGCAGGTAGGCGATCATCGCCGAGATGCAGACGTTGCCGAGCAAGGCGAAAAGCAGGTTCATACCGTCTCACCGCGATTCGGTTCTGCCGCTGTATCCAGCCTTTGACAGGCGGCGACGGCTTCGTCGTTCTCGTCGCTGGTCTTCTTCTCCGCGGTCTGGGCGTACTTCGTCACCATCACCCGGGTCAGGCCGAAGGGGACCAGCGTGCCGGGGCCGTCGATGCAGCCGTTCTGGCAGGCCATGCCCTCCAGGTAGTTGATGGACAGCTTGCCCTGCTTGACTTCGTCCAGCTTCGCCTGGCAGGCGTTGAGACCGCCGGCGTAGTCCATGACGGCTTCCGGGGCGCCGGATTTCTCCAGCACGCGCTTCATCGAGGACTGGACGCCGCGGTTCAGAGGGAAGCCGATGCCGCCGGCCGCCGCTTCGGTACGGTATATTTCTTCCTCTGGCAGGGAGAGGTCTGTTCCCGTGCCCTCGAAGACGCAGAGAATCTCCTCGTAGGTCAGGGCGAAATCGACGCTGGCCGGGTGACGCAGCGTCTCCGCCTTCTTGGCGATGCAGGGGCCGATGAAGCAGGTCAGGGCGCCCTCGTAGCGCTGCTTCACCCACTGGCCGCAGGAAACCATGGGGGAGGCGGTCTGGGAGATATTCCCCTCATATTCAGGGAAATGCTTTTTCACCAGGTCCACGAAGGCCGGGCAGCAAGAGCTGCTCATGAAAGCCATCCTGTCCGGCACTTTCTCCCGGAACTCCGCCGCCTCCCGCAGCGTCGTGACGTCGGCCCCCACCGCCACCTCCGCGACGGCCGCGAAACCGAGCCGCTTTAACCCGGCGACGACCTGGGCCGGCGTGACCTTCGCTCCGAACTGGCCCACGAAGGAGGGGGCCAGCATGGCGACGACGCGCTCCTTCCGCTTCAGCGCCAAAAGCAGCGGCACGATCATGCTCCGCTCGTCGAGGGCACCGAAGGGGCAGGCGCCGCGGCAGTTGCCGCAGTTCACGCATTTATCGTAGTCGATGACGACGCGCTTGTCGGCTCCCTGCCGGGCGGAGATGGCCCCCAGGGCGCAGGCCCGGATGCAGGGGCGGACGATCTCGATGATGGCGCCGTAGGGGCAGGACTGGGCGCAGCGGCCGCACTCCACGCATACGTCGCGGTCGATGGTGGCCCGGTTGTTCTGGATGCTGATGGCTTTCCGGGGACAGTTGTTGATGCACTTGTGCTGGATGCAGTGACGGCAGAGGTCAGTGACGTAGTATTTGTCGATGGGGCAGGCGTCACAGGCGTCGGGCAGCACGTCCATGACGGGGAGCGAGCGGTCGAACGCGCCGTTCAGGGCCGCCCTGGCGGCGTTGATGATATTGAGCTCCAGCGGCTGCCACAGCGCCATCTGGACGCGGTTCTTCAGCACGGCGCGTTCCTTGTGGACGCAGCAGCGGACGCGGGGCGTGTTGTCGCGGACCGTCTTGTAGAGGATGTCGTAGACGCGGTCCGGCAGGCAGTCGTTCCAGGTATATTCCGCGATATGACGCAGAACGCCGCGCCGAAATTCCGTGACCTGTGTGGTATCCATGTCGTTGTCCCTCCCAACGGCCGCGTTTTGCCTGGTGGCCGGTATTGGATATTCAGGTTCTCGCCGGTTGTCAGGCGGCAATTTTGGCGAACCGGCTTCCCGTTGGAAGTCGGGATTGTTTAACGGGGATAAGATTTCCCGAGGGGCGTTATCGTTGTGGGCAAAATCCAGTGGAAATATAAACGCCGGATAAGAATTCAACGGCCTCTCCCGGACGTCTTCATGCCATGTCCCTGCAGGCCTGGCGGGACTCCCCCCCTCGCCGTCGGAAACCCCAATGACGTCGTCGCATCATCATGGCCCCGGAACCCGGAAAAAGACGTTCTTTTTTGACGCTCCAAAGATACCCGTAGCAGCGCCGGCCTGGGCATGGACCAGGATCGGCGCTGCTTTATGGGTTCGAGGGTACGGATTTTCCCGGGAGTCTGACTTAGCGGTTCTTTACCAACGCGATGCCGGTCTGCAAAGCCTTCTTGTTCGCCTCCTCGGTTCCTTTCGGGACGCGAGCCAGCACCGCTTTCTCGATGGCTTCGTCCGATACGCAGCCCGTCAGCGCGGTGATGGCGCCGACGGCGACGATGTTGGCGAAGAGCGTTTTCCCGCAGGCCTCGACGGCGGCGTGGGTGATGGGCAGATCGACGCGCTCCCCGCATCGGCCCGGAACGTCTTTCACGAACAATGTATCCGTTACGATGATGCTGTGTTCGTTGGTATCGCCGGAATACTTGTCCGCCGCTTCCTGACTCATGACCAGCAGCACGTCGGGGCAGGTCACGCGCCCGAAGTAGATGGTCTCGTCGGAGACGATCACTTCCGCCTTCGAAGAGCCGCCGCGGGCTTCCGGACCGTAGGACTGTGACTGGACCGCTTCCTTCCCGTCGAGGATGGCGGCCTCCGCCAGAATGATACCCGCGGTTATGAGCCCCTGGCCGCCGGTACCGGAGAAACGAAAATTATGCGTCATGTTTTTTTCCTCCCTTGGAGCAGGCACGGAGGCGCGACGCGGACCGTGTCTGCGTATGCATGGGACCCGCGAAGCGGGTCAGCGCCGGGCGCGTTCGATCACGCCATCGTAAGCCTCGGTGTATTCCTGAACCGCGTCCGTTTCGTAGAGAACGCCGATGGGGAATTTCCCGGCGGCCTGCGCTTCGGCCTTTTTCTCCGCCGGCATCTTTTCCCAGGCGGCCACCATCACGGCGTGGTCCCGCTGCCATTCCATCATCTTGGCCGGCGCCCCCGCCTTGTTCTGCCGGCCGAAGTTGATGGGGCAGGCGGAAACGCATTCGACGATGGCGAAGCCTTTATGCCGGATTCCCTTGGCGATGGCGTCAACCATCTGCGGGACATGGTAGGTCGTCGCGCGCGCCACGAAGGTCGCTCCGGCCGCTCGGGCCAGCTCCAGGAGGTTGAAGGACGGTTCAATCGTCATATACGGCGCCGTCGTAGCCTTGCTGCCCTTCGGCGTCATGGGGGAATACTGGCCCCCGGTCATCCCGTATATGCTGTTGTTGTAAACCACGAGGGTGAGGTCGATGTTTCGCCGCGCCGCGTGGATCAGGTGGTTGCCGCCGATAGCGGTGCAGTCGCCGTCGCCGCTGGCCACGATGACCTTCAGGGCCGGATTTGCCATCTTCACGCCGCTGGCGATGGGGAGGGCGCGCCCGTGCAGGGTGTTCGCCGTGTTGAAATCGAGGTACCCGGAGGAGCGGCTGGAGCATCCGATGCCCGAAATCATGGCCACTTCATTCTGATCCAGCCCCAACTGGTCCACCGCTCTGGCGATAGCGCCCGTGATGATGCCGTTCCCGCAGCCGGGGCACCAGATATGGGGCAGACGGCCCGGGCGGAAATACTTTTCTGCGATCTGTTCCATTCCCATTTGCTGCAATCTCCTTTCCCTCACTTTTTCATTGCTTTCTTGATTTCCGCCAGGAGCTCCTGGGGTGTCGCCGACTCGTTGTCGTATTTCCCGTAAAGCGAGACCGGGCAGGCGCCGGCGACGACGCGACCGACTTCCAGCACGTACTGGCCGTAATTGAGCTCATGCACGAGAATCCCGTTTATCCGGCCGGCGATTTCCTGGACCTGCTTCTCCGGGAACGGCCAGATGGTGATGGGGCGGAACAGGCCGACCTTCAGGCCCTCCTGCCGGGCGAGGTTCACGGCGGCATACGCGCTGCGCGCCGCTCCGCCGAAGGCGATGACCGCGAACTCGGCGTCGTCCATTCGGTAATTCTCGAAGGTGACGATATCGTCAAGATGGTTGTAAATCTTGTCATGGAGCCGGTTCAGGCTCTCGACGGTCCCGGCGGGTGTCCCCTTCGGGAAGCCGGTTTCGTCGTGGACGAGGCCGGTCACGTGCCAGCGGTAGCCGCTGCCGAACGGTGCCATGGCCGGTACAAGATCTTCCTTGTCCGCCGCGTAAGCCAGGTATTCCTCCGGTTTGCACGACGGGGTTTTGCGGCTCGCGGCCTCGATGCCCTGGTAGTCGTCGGGAAGGACAATCTTCTCACGCATGTGCCCGATCACTTCGTCCATCAGCATGATGACGGGAACCCGGTATTTCTCCGACAGGTTGACGGCGCGAATCGTGAGTTCGAAGGACTCCGGTACGCTCGAAGGGGATACGACGATGACCCAGTGATCGCCGTGGGTGCCCCAGCGGCTCATCATCACCTCGCCCTGGGCGGGCGAGGTGGGCTGCCCGGTGGCCGGCCCCACGCGCTGCACGTCCACAATGACGACGGGGATTTCCGCGATGCAGGCGAGACCGAGCATTTCCTGCTTCAGGGAAAAACCGGGGCCGCTCGTCGCGGTCATGGATTTCAATCCGGCCATGGAAGCGCCGATGGCCGTACCGAGTCCGGCAATCTCATCCTCCGTCTGCATGAATTTTCCGCCGACCTGCGGCAGGCGGAGCGCCAGTTGTTCGGCGATTTCAGTGGAGGGCGTGATGGGATAGCCGCCGTAAAATCTCACCCCAGCGGCGACAGCGCCCTCGACGACCGCCTGGTTCCCCTGCAAAAGCAATGTTCTCGACATGGTTTCACTCCCTCACTTTTCCACGAATATCGCGTAATCCGGACAGCGCATCTCGCACTGTCCGCACAGGATGCAATCCGGCGCTTTGCCTTCGACGATGGCGCATTTCCCAACCTCGGTGACTTCCAACACCTTCTTGGGACAGAAATTGACGCAAATTCCACAGCCTTTGCAGCGCTGTGAGATCAGCTTCAGCATCACAGAAACCTCCTTTCACTCTGCCGTGTGGCATTTCTCGTAGATTCCGGCTTTCTTGAGGACACGAACCGCCGTTTCGCCGATATGGGCCACCGTATCGGCGACTTCGATGCCTGCCGCGCAAAGGGCCTTGATCTTGTCATCCGCCGTACCTTTGCCGCCGCTGATGATCGCCCCGGCGTGGCCCATGCGCTTGCCCGGAGGCGCCTGCCGGCCGCTGATGAAACCGATGACCGGCTTTTTCATGTTGGCCTTGATCCATTCGGCTGCTTCTTCCTCAGCGGTTCCGCCGATCTCGCCGATCATGATGATCGCGTATGTATCGTCGTCCTCGTTGAACGCCGTCAGGGCTTCGATGAAATCCATCCCCTTTACCGGGTCACCGCCCAGCCCGACGGCGGTGGTCTGCCCGATTCCCGCCAGGGTCAGCTGGTAGGTTGCCTCGTAGGTCAGCGTTCCCGAGCGGCTGATGACGCCGACGTGACCTTTCTTGTGGATGTAGGTCGGCAGGAGCCCGAGCCTGGCTTCGCCTACGGTGAGAATCCCGGGGCAGTTGGGGCCGAGCAGCCGCGTCTTTGGATGCGCTTTCATGAAGGCCCGAACCTTCACCATATCCAGTACCGGGATGTGCTCGGTGATGCAGACGACGATGTCGAGATCGGACTCGATGGCCTCCATGATTGAGTCGGCGGCGAAGCGCGCCGGTACGTAAATCACGGAGGCGTTCGCACCCGTTGCATTCTTGGCGTCGGCAACGGTATCGAATACCGGGATTCCCATGACGGTTTCCCCCGAGTGTCCCGGAGAAACGCCGGCGACGACGTTCGTCCCGTACTCCATTGCAATCTTGGTGTGGAACGTGGCCTGTCGTCCCGTCAATCCCTGGACGATCAGCCTGGTATCTTTCCCGACGAATACTGACATTTTCAGACAGCCTCCTTTGCTTGGGCGGCGAGTTCTACCGCCAGTTTGGCTCCGTCCTCCATCTTGCCGACGAGATGGACCTTCGGCAAAGCGGCCTCCCGGAGAATCTTTTTCCCCGCTTCCACGTTGGTACCGTCAAGCCGCGCGACGACAGGAACCTTTAGTCCGACGAGCTTCGCGGCCTCGACGATGCCGCCGGCAATCACGTCGCATTTGTTGATGCCGCCGAAAATGTTCACGAACACGCTGCGGACCTGATCGTCCGACTGCATGATGCGGATGGCTTCCGCGATCTTCTCCACCGTGGAGTCACCGCCGACGTCGAGGAAGTTCGCCGGCTCGCCGCCGTAGAATTTGATGATATCGACGGTGGCCATCGCCAGCCCGGCGCCGTTGACCATGCAGGCTACGTCGCCACCGAGGTTGACGTAGGACAACGAGGCCTTCGCCGCGGCGCGCTCCTTCGGATCCTCCTCACTTTCATCACGCAATGCCTCCACCTCCGGATGCCGGAACAGGGCGCTGTCGTCGAAGTTCAGCTTGGCGTCGAGGGCGATGATGTCGTTGCCCTTCGTGAGCACCAGCGGGTTGATTTCCGCCAGGGAGCAATCCTTCTCCACGAACAGGGTGTAAAGGTTCATCATCAGCGTTTGCACCTTGCCCCGCGCGTTCCCGGGAAAACCCATCCGGCAGGTGAGACGCTTCGCCTGGAACGGCTGGAGTCCCACGGCGGGATTGACGCGCTCCATGAAGATCTTTTCCGGGGCTTCGGCGGCGACCGTCTCGATTTCCATTCCGCCCTCGGCGCTGCCCATCAGTATGACTTCGGCGGAATCGCGGTCAATCGTGATGCCCAGATAGTATTCCTTTTCAATATCGCTTCCTTCCTCGATCAGCAGGCGGTTCACCATTTTTCCTTCCGGCCCTGTCTGATGCGTCACGAGCTTTTTTCCCAGGATCTGGGAGGCGAAATACTTTACTTCGTCGATGTTGTGCGCCAGCTTGACGCCGCCCGCTTTGCCGCGGCCCCCGGCGTAGATCTGGGCCTTTACCACGGTGACCGCCGCACCGAGGTCCTTGGCGACCCGCGCTGCCTCTTCGGGGCTGAAGGCGGGCTGCCCCTTCGGGATGGGGATGCCGTACCACTTCATCAGTTGCTTGGCTTGATACTCATGGATTTTCAACGCTGATTCCCTCCTGTTATGCAGTATCATTCAGCGGAACATAGGATTGTCCCGCGTAAACGCTCATAGGATGCCCAAAACCGTCCAGTACGTCTTGGCGAATACCAGCAGTAGCAGATAGCCGATGATCGTTACCGGAAGGCCGACCTTCATGCAGTCGGAGGCGCTGAAGGTTTCCGTGGCGTATGCGAGGATGCCCTGCGGCGAGTTGACCGGCAGTACGAACCCGAAGCTCACGACGAATTGCAGCAGCATCGTGATGTCAACCATGTTCAGGCCCTCAATGTTCAGGCTCTTCAGCACGGCGATCATGATGGGGATCATCGATGAAGCGACAGCAGTGGCGCTGGCGAACCCGAGGTGCACGATGATGAGGAACGCCGCCAGGATGGCGAACACCGCGAATACGTCCATGGCGGCCAGCCCCAGGCCGGAAACGAGCTGGTTGGCCAGCCACATGGCGGCTTTTGTCTTGAGCAGGGCGGAGCCCATGCTGATGCCGATGCCGAAAAGCACCAGGGTGCCCCAGGAGACTTTGCTCTGCGCCTCTTTCCAGGTCATGATCTCAATGCCGGGCAGGAACATCAGAGTGATGGCGATGACCGTGGAGGCTGTCGTGGAAACCGGATGAAGGATTTTCTCCGTGACCCAGAACAACAGCAGGAGCAAAGAGATGATGAGCAGCTTTTTTTCTTTCGGGCGCATCGGGCCCAGTTCGCGCATGGCCGCCTTTACCGTCTCATCGCCGCCCTCGACCTCGTTCATCTCCGCCGGCAGCATTTTCATGCAGATGAAGTAGAGGACGACGGACATGATGGCGGCGTAGGGCGCGGCGGCGGTGAACCAGTGCAGCCAGGTGATGCTGCCGCCGAGCTCTTTCTCGATGAAGCCGAGGGCCACCATGTTTTGGGCCGCCGCCGTCTTGATGCCGATGTTCCAGATGCTGGCCGCGTGGATCGTGGCCACCATGAGGAGCGCGGCAAAACGGCTATGGATCGAAAGCCGGAAGGCGGCGATAATGCCCAGCACGATCGGGATGATGCAGCCAACGCGCGCCGTCGTGCTCGGGACGAAAAAGGCGAGGACGAAGCCCACGAAGATCATGCCGGCCACGATGTGGCTCGTCTTCGAGCCGACCTTGGAAAGGATCGTCAGCGCGATTCGCTTGTCCAGTCCCGTGCTGGTCATGGCCGCGGCCAGGAACATCGCGGCGCCGACGAGCACGGTTCCACCGGCGCTCAGGCCGCCGAAGGTCATGGATATCGCCTGACCGAAGCCAATCAGTTTTCCGGCGCCGGCGGCCGCCGGGTCGAGGGCCGGCGCCGTGCCGAGCATGAGCAGCATCAGCGACGCGATTACCGTTGCGCTGACCGGATAAGTCACCGCTTCGGTGATCCAGAGGACCACGGCGAAGAACAGCACGGAAAGCATCCGGTGTCCTCCCACCGAAAGGCCGGACGGTGTCGGAAGGACAAGGATTGCCACCAGAACGGCCGTCGCCAGCGCCAGACCGTACTTCTTCATGAAGGGCGGCTGTCCTTCCAGCGCGGTCTTTTCCAATTTACCGATGTCCTCCACTTTGCCAATGTTTTCCACCATAAAATTCCCTCCCTAAAAAACAAAGTTCAGCGGCTACGATGAGTATAGAACGGGACGCGGCCGCCCAAAACCGATTTTTACCGAACGGCAGAAATTCGTGACCGAACGGTAAAAAGAATGGCATGACAGGCATGGCGGCGCGCGGGCGGGCAAGGGAAGGGAAAAATCAACGGCAAAGGCAGAGTGCCGGCCTTCCGGCAAAAGAAAAAGCGCAAGGAAGCTCACGCTTCATTGCGCTTTCTGGAAAAGCCGGGAATCGGGAAAACGAGATCCGGTGCTTCGTCAGATTCTGTTGTCTTTCCACGTCATACTATACGACAAAGCGAATCGAAATTCCTTCATCGAAATATGTTATGGATTCATAGGCTTCTCTTTCAAATAGAGACGATGGTCGCGGTCCCGTTTCTCCGGCACGGACGTGTTCCCTTCGAGCCGCAAAAAAGCAGTCGCACGGTCTGGTTCCGTGCGACTGCTTGCGATAGGTTCAGACAATCCAGACCGTCGGCCCGGGACGCGGCGGTAGCTATTCCCGTCCATCAGGAGAACTCATTCGGTCGCGTAATTTGTGAAATAGTTCTGGATCAGTACCACCGGCGTCCCCCGGTCGCCGCTGCCGCTGGTCAGGTCGCAGAGGCTGCCCAGGAGGTCCGTGAGCTGCCGCGGCGTCGTTCCCTGGGAGGTCATGTTCCCCACCAGGTTGGTATCCTTGGCCTTGATTCTCTCCTTCATGGCCTCGGCCAGTGCCTGCCCGCTCAGATCCTTCAGATCATTGTCGGCGAAGTATTTCATTTTCAGCTCGTTCGGCGTGCCCCTGAGGCCCACGGTGTAGGCCGGGGATACCACCGGGTCCGCCAGTTCCCAGATGCCGCCGACCGGGTCCTTGAAGCCGCCGTCACCGTAAATCATGACTTCCAGCTTTTTGCCCGTGGCCTTCTGCAATTCCTTCTGCAAGCGGTCCACGAAATTCTGGCAGTCACGGGGGAACAGCTTCACTTTTTCCTCCGTGGCCTTGTTGGCGCCCAGCAGGCCGTACTTCTCGTTGTAGCCGCTGCCGTCCACCGAAGCTGTCATGATATCGTCGAGACTGAAGATGCGCGCCGCGCCGCCGGCCTGCAGGAGGCGCTTTGTGCGCTTGCGCGTGTGGATGTCGCAGTTGATGACGTTTTTCGTGTACCGCAGGATATAGCAGGGATCGTTGGAGAAGACAATCTCGATATTCTCCCCCAGGCTCTTGTAATATTCGATGTAATCCACGCCGGTGAAGGGATGGACGGTTTCAAAGCCGAATACCTCGCGGAAACCCTTCTCGGTGAAGTTGTCAGTGTAAGGATCGACATCCTTACCGTCCACGTCGTCCACGCTGATCAGATGGTTGCCCACCTCGTCCGACGGATAGGAAAGCTGCACGAAGAGCTTTTTGCAGGACAGGCTTAGCGCCCGCAGCATGATGGCGAAACGGTTCCGGCTCAGAATCGGGAAAACGATGCCCATATCCTCTCCGCCGAGTTTCTGCCTGACGTCTTTGGCAATCTGCTGAATCGTCGCGTAGTTCCCCTGGGTCCGGGCCACCACCGCCTCGGTAACGCCGATGACGTCCCGGTCCTGCAACGTGAAGCCTTCCTTTTCGGAAGCCTTGAGCAGGCCGTCCCGGATCAGGGAAACGAGGTCGTCCCCTTCCTTGAAGATGGGCATGATGATTCCTCTGGAAGTAACTCCTGTGTACCGCATAGTTTGTTCCCTTGCTTTCTTCTATGATTTTTGTAAAACCGACATCATAATTCCCGCAGTCGATCAAAGAACGCCTTGTCCACCGGGCAGTTGTTCTCCTCCCGGCTGATGGTCGCCGCCGCCAGACGGGCACCGTACCCGGCCGCCTCCGCCAGCGTCGCGCCCCGGACGAGGCCCATCACGGTCCCGGAAAAGAACGCGTCCCCCGCTCCGGTGGTATCGACGACCTTTGTCGGACAGGGGGGACAGAAGCCGGCGACCTTCGTTTCCTTGTCATAATAGACCGCTCCCTGCTCTCCTAAAGTGACGACCACGGACTGCAGCCCGGCTTTTTCCACCGCCGGGGGGAGCCAGGCGCGCACTTCTTCTGCGGCGCTACCGTGGAAGTCCTCAGCGAAGAACTTCGCGGCTTCAATCTCGTTGCAGATAAAGCATTTCGTCTGCCGGATCAGATCCCTTCGTGCCAGGATGACACTCATGTTGCCGACGATGGCATAGACGTCCTTGCCGTGCCGCTTTGCCAGCCGGATGATGTTTTCCGCAATCGTCTCGTTCAGGTCCACTTCCAGCACGACAGCCCCGGACTGAGCGACGATCGCGTCCCCGCGCGCGCGCAGATGATCTTCCAGACGGGCGATATCGGGCATTTTGGAAACAGAGCCGGCCAGATTCCCATTCTCGTCAAGAATGACCAGCCACATTCCGATTCCATGGTCCGGTACCCTGATCATCCAGCGGAGGTCAGCGCCGATTTCTTCCAGACGACGCTCCACTTCAAGGCCGATGGCCGAATCCTCCAGCATGCCGGCATAGGCCACGGGCATTCCCACGTTGGCGAAATTCTCCACGACATTGCGCCCGACGCCGCCGTGGACGAATTTTACCTCGCCCAGATTGCGTCCCTGGGGATCGTAATGATTTTGGGCAAAGCCTTTGATGTCCACGAACGTGGTGCCGACCACAACGGTAGGGCTCATTTTTCTTCACCGCCATCTATGCTGCGGGCGATCCTGCAGCCTGAAATCGGAGCGCGATGGAGAAAAGCAGGCGCGCCGCCGCCATTCCCGTTACCGCTCTCCGGGGGTAAGTATAGCAAACGGCGCGGCATTCGTCAATGGCGCCGGAGACATCTGCCATGCCAGTCGCATGTCCGTTCCCACCGCCGGGTTGGGTCCTGAAAAAACGAAAGGTCACTTCGCCGGTGATGAGTATACATCTCCCGCCTCGTTGCGACGCGAAGCTAGTCCTTTAGGGCGACGCGAAGCTAGTCCTTTAGGGCGACGCGAAGCTAGTCCTTTAGGGCGACGCGAAGCTAGTCCTTTAGGGCGACGCGAAGCTAGTCCCTGTGGGAAAACGTTGACAGGA
>JAEEGN010000022.1 GCA_016280345.1 Selenomonadaceae bacterium
GTCATGCCGGCGACGCTGACGGATTTCATCATCTCTTCGTCCGGCTTGCCGCTGGTCTGCGCCATCTGCTGGAGCGCCGGAGAGTGGCGCACGAAATCCACTTGCATATTGCGGTCCAGGCGGACGGATACGACGGCGTTTTCCATCTTCAGCTTCTGGATGGTGGTGGCCTTGAGATTTCCGGTTACGACGTCCCAGAGCCGGACCTCGAAGCTGCCTTCGGGGATGGAAAGGAGCGTGTTGTTGAAGGGGTCTTTCCAGAGAAGGTCGTGGAAAACGACGTGGCCGTCGATATGGGCAACGATTTTCTCCACCGTGATGGTACCCCGCAGCATATCCTGCTCGGCCATGGCTTTGTTGAAGATGGCGGCGGCGCCGCGGCTGATGAATTCCAGGTAAAGTATGGTCAGAAGGATCAGGGTGGGGACGATGTATTTCAGATTGTGTCCGACTTTCTTGATGGATGGCCGCATAGTGTTCTCTCCTTCGGGGCGCGGGGCGGGCTCTTCGGGGCGGCCCGCGCCCCGCTGTTTTTGACACGAAGTCATGCTTGCCACTGGGGGGCTATGGTTTCAGACAGGCCGCCAGGCGCCGGACCGCTTCCTCGATGATGCCGCTCTTGATGGCGGCGTAATTGATGAGGAACGTATGGGCGGCGCTGAGCGGCGGTTGGCCGTGGTAGTATCGGGCGAGGGGAACGAGGTTCAGCTCCTGTCGGCGGAAGCGCTCGACAAGCGCGTCGTCGCTCCGGACGGTTAAGAAGCGCAGCAGGAAATGGAGGCCGGAGCCGGCTTCGATGATTTGCGCTTTCTTTCCCAGCGGGCTTTGCCGGATGGCGGTGAGAAGCCGGCTCCGGCGTTTCCGGTATTTCGTCCGCATCCGGTTGATGTGTTTCTCGAAATGGCCCTGCCGTATGAACTCCGCCAAAGGATACTGTTCGAAGTTGGAGACGGCGGAGCTGAAGAAGCCGAGCCGGTCGCGGAAGTCCCGCAGAAGGGCCGGCGGCAGCACCATGTAGCTGAGGCGGACGGTGGCAGCGAGGCTGCGGGAGAAGGTGTTCAGGTAGATCACACGCCCGCCGGTGTCGATGCCGAAGAGTGTCGGGATGGGGCGGCCGGTCAGCCGGAACTCGCTGTCGTAGTCGTCCTCGATGAGGTAGCGCCCAGGGGCTTCACCGGCCCAGGCCAGCAGCTCATAGCGGCGGCTGACCGGCATGATGATGCCGGTGGGGAAGTGGTGGGAAGGGCTGATGTGGACGATGGCGGCGCGGCGGCGGCGGATGGCGGCAGGCTGAACGCCGCTTTCGTCGAGGGGCAGCCAGGCGCATTTCGCGCCGCAGGCCGCATAGACTTTGCCAATCTTGTCGTAGCCGGGGTCCTCGAGGCCGAAAATGCCCTTTGTTCCGAAGAGGCGGACCAGGAGGCTGTACAGGTATTCGGCGCCGGGGCCGATGACGATCTGGTCGGGAGAGACGGAGAGCCCACGGAAACTCCAGAGGTGGCCGGCGATGGCCTGACGGAGTTCGGGGACACCGGCGGCAGGGGCGCGGGTCAGCAGCGCCTCGGCCCGGCTGGCAAGGGTTTCCCGGTAAATCTTCGCCCAGACGCTGAACGGGAAGTCTTCGGCGACGGCGGCACTCTCCGCGAAGTCGGCGAACCAGGCAGGGGCGGCGGGAGCGGCGGGGGCCTCCGGTTCCGGCGGGGCGGGGGCAGGTGACAGCGGGGCGGCGATGGGGCTTACGAAGTAGCCGCTTCGGGGACGCGGTTGGATATAGCCTTCGTCGGCGAGCTGGCCGTAAGCGGCCTCTACGGTCATCGTGCTGATGCTGAGCTGGGCCGCCAGCGCCCGCTTCGAGGGCAGACGCTCACCGGCCGTCAGCCGGCCGGCCAGGATGTCCGCTTTGACGCGGTCGTAGAGGCGGGCGTAGAGGGCCTCGCCCGGTCGGTCATCCAGAGAATAGGTCAGCACGGGAATCTTCCTTTCCTGCCGCTCCGTCGCATCCGTTTGGGATTGTCGTGCCCTGCAGGGGAGGGCGGGAGCGTTGTTGTTTCAGCCTTGTCATCTAGGGAAAAAGCTCCTTGCGGTGCGGCCATAAGAACTTATGAAGCAGCAGTCCCATAATGCCGCAGGAGGCGGCTTCCCCCAGACCGACGGTCACCATCATCAGCGGAACAGGCAAGTCCACGCCATAGGCGTAGCGAAGCACGAACGGAATGATGATCATGTTGGAGACAATTGGGGGAAGGACGGCGATGATTGGTTTGCTGTCCCGCAAACATCGGGTTCCTATGGCCCCGATGAGTGTCGCCAGGGTTCCGAATATCACATCGGGAAGCACGGCGCCGCCCAAAATATTGGCCAGCAGGCATCCGAGCGTAAGGCCCGGAATCGCGGCCGGCGTGAATACCGGCAGGATGGTCAGGGCTTCCGATATCCTGAACTGGATTTCACGGAAGGAAAACGCCTCGAAAACAATCGTCAGCACCACATACGCTGCGGTCACCATCGCCCCCTGCGTGAGAAAAAGAGACGTCGTTTTCTGCTGCATGAGATCCCACGCTCCTACAAGGTAATCTGGATTCAAAAGAGCAGCGCGCCGTTGTTTCCTGGCGCTAAAAACGCCGGCCAGCTTTCCCGCCGGCCGGCGTTTTGTGCAACGCTTCTTATTTCGGGTTGTATTCGATGATCTTGACGGCGGGGGTGTCGTTGAGGTCCACGATGTCATCCTGCGTCAGCCGTACCAGCGGCTGAGCCGAGAAATCGTTGGGATAGCGGACGATGTGACCGGTCAGGCCGTTGGAGAGCAGCACCCGGGAGCCCAGGAACGACTCCTTGATGTGCTTGAGGAAGGGCACGCAGATGATGGGGTCGAGCTTCGAGTACATCTCCGACGTGATGCGGTCAATGGCCTCAAAGGGGGTCCGCTTCTTCTGTCCTTCGCGCTCGGTGGTGATGTTGTCGTAAAGGTCGGCCAGAGCGATGATGCGGGCGTATTTATGGATGTCCTGACCTTCCAGGTTGAAGGGGAAGCCGGTGCCGTCCATGCACTCATGGTGCTGCATGGCGGCCAGCTTCACGCCGTCGGAAAGCTCGGGACTGCCGGAGAGGATGCGCTGCCCGTCCATTGTGTGCTGGATGTAGGCGTCGAGGTCTTCCCCTTTGAGGTTGTCGATCTGCTTGTCCAGAAGGCGCTCCGGGAACTTCGTCTTGCCGATGTCGTGCAGGAAGCCGGCCATGATGATGTCCTGGCTCTCCGAGGACGGCAGCATCATCCACTTGGCGATGACGCCGGCGAGAATGGAGACGCGGATCGAGTGGTTATAGACGTCGCTGGCCAGATGGTTGACTTCCAGCAGGTAGTCGATGGCGCCGCTTTCCTTTGCCATCGGCGCCAGGGTGGAAGTGACCATGGTACGGGACTTCTCCACCGGCGGCTTGCCGTTCTTGGCGTCCTCGAAGATCTCCTGGGCGGTGGAGATGACCTCCTTGTACTCGGAGATGAAGGAACTGCTGGGGCTGAATATGGCCGAAACGCTTTGGAACGTCTCGCTTAGCTCGTATTCATCCTTGATGTAGATGGACGGGATATCGAGAAAGCCCAGACGGGTGATATGGGCCTTGGAAAGCGTCGTGCCCTCGGAGAGCACGACGATCATATCGTCGTTGATGATGGAACGGGCCAGTATCATACCAGGCTCAAGGTCTTCGATCGCTACAGCTCGCAAGTGAATTCCTCCTTTGCCGGCCACCGCCGGTTATTGAGGAAACATTGAGGATTCGCCCGCGGCGGGCGCGGGTCATCCGTATCCGTGTTTCCCTGTTGACGGTTGTCTCGTTCAATATATATTTTAATCCATTTTCTAATATTCGACAAAGAAAAAGATTTTCCTACCTGCCGGGAAAAAATTTCAACAGAAATCTTCCGCTCCTTCCTGTTTGCCGTCCCAGACGGAACGATGCAACGACACGTTGCACAATCCATTGGACGGGAAAACGGGATTTTGTCCGTCCCGGAATCGTCGGGGGCGGCGAGAACGCGGAAAAACGGCTTCTTCGTGACCGCTTCGGCCGGGAAACAATCTTTGGCCGGTACGATAACGCAGGGGGTATTGCCCGCGCGCCGGATAAGAAGACGATGCTATGGATTCTTTTGTTACTTTATGCTACAATGCAGAGAGATTCCCGTGGGCATGGTAAGGAGGAAACAGGATGCCTGATCTTGGGACGATGGCGTTTCTGGCCGTCATGGGGTTCATCGCGGCGTTTATCGATTCGGTGGTGGGCGGCGGTGGGCTGATTTCAATTCCGGCGCTGATGTGGACGGGGCTGCCGCCCATCATGGTGCTGGGCACGAACAAGGCCGCCTCCACCATGGGGGCGCTGGCCGGGTTCATCACCTTCATCCGTTCCGGCAAGATGAACGTGGCGCTGATCAAAAAGCTCTTCCCGCTGTCCTTTTTTGGCTCGGTGGCGGGGGTGCTGGTGGTGCGGACGATTTCGCCGGATTTCCTGCGGCCGCTGATCGTGGTCATGCTGATTGCCGTCGCCATCTACAGCGGACTTAAGAAGGACTGGGGCGGCGTCTCCACCTATCGCGGGATGAATCGGCGGATGCTTTGGATGAGCGGGGCGGTGGCTTTTGTATTCGGCTTCTACGACGGCTTTTTCGGCCCCGGGACCGGATCGTTCCTGCTGTTCGCTTTTCTGATCGTCGGCTTCGATTTCGTTGGGGCGGCGGCCAATGCCCGGGCGCTGAACTTCGCCAGCAACATCGCCGCTTTCCTGGCCTTTTCGCTGCTGGGAGCGGCTGATTTCCGCTACGCCCTTCCCATGGGGCTGGCGATGGTGGCCGGGGCCTTCTTCGGGGCGAGGACGGCGATTTCCAAGGGTTCGTCCTATGTGCGGCCGCTGTTCATCAGCGTGACTACCGTTCTGATCGGTAAGCAGCTTTGGGATCTGTTCTGGAAATAGACAGGAGGGGCGCGGGGATGCCGCGCGTGACAGGAGCGATGATAATGGACCAGAAAAAGGCCGTCGCGGCCATTAGCGATTTCCTGGTGGCACTGGGGCTTGACCTCAAGGCGGCGGGTATGGAAAAGACGCCGGAGCGGGTGGCGAAGATGTACGCGCTGCTCTTCAGCGGTTGCGGTCAGGCAACAAAGCCCATCTGGGGCGAAGTGTTCGAGGCCGAGAGCCAGGGCATCGTGGCGGTGAAGCACATCCCGTTCTATTCGATGTGCGAGCATCATCTGGTGCCGTTCTTCGGCGAAGTGGAGCTGGCCTATCTGCCCCGGGACGGCAAGGTGGCGGGGTTCAGCAAGTTCACGAAGCTGGTGGACATCCTGGCCCACCGGCCCCAGCTCCAGGAGCGGCTGACGAAGGAAATCGCCGCCGCTATCGAGGAAGATCTGGGTTCCGAGGGCGTCATGGTGGTGGTGACGGCGCAGCAGCTCTGCATGATGATCCGGGGCGAGCTGGCGCTGGGCACCCGCACCGTGACCGCTGAGAGCCGGGGGCGGTTCAAGGAGGACAGCGCCCTGCACCAGCAGGCCTGGCAGATCCTGATGGGGGCGAAATGACGGCGCGGGCGGCCCGCGAATACCGCTGGCCCGACGGGCGGCGGCTGACATTGGGGAAAAAGACGGTTCTCATGGGCATCCTCAACGTGACGCCGGATTCCTTTTCCGACGGCGGTCAGTGGGATACCCCGGAGAAGGCGGTGCAACGGGCTCGCCAGATGGTGGCGGAGGGCGCGGACGTCATCGACGTCGGCGCCGAGTCCACCCGCCCCGGCGCGGCGCCGCTGACGGCGGCGGCGGAGATGGAACGGCTGCGGCCGTATCTGAAGGCGGTGCTCGAAGCGGTGGAGGCGCCGGTTTCCGTGGACACCTTCCGGGCGGAGACAGCGGACATGGCGGCGCGGATGGGGGCCCATATCCTCAACGACATCTGGGGCCTGCAGTACGCGCCCGAGCCGGGGGCGATGGCCCGCGTCGCGGCGGCGCACCATCTGCCGGTGGTCGTCATGCACAACCAGGAGGGAAAAGAGTACAACGAAGACATCATCGCCGCCATGAAGCGTTTTTTCGCCCGGTCGGTGACGATCGCCCGCGGGGCCGGTCTCCCGGAGGAAAACCTCATCCTCGATCCCGGCATCGGCTTCGGCAAGACGGCGACGGCGAACCTCACGGTGCTGAAGCGGCTGGAGGAGCTCACGCAGGGCGACGGGGCGCGATGGCCCTGGCTGCTGGGCGTAAGCCGCAAGAGTTTCATCGGCGCCGCTCTGGATTTGCCGGTGATGGAGCGAATGGAGGCCACCGGCGCCGCCTGCGTGTGGGGCGCGATGAAGGGCTGCGGCATCCTGCGGGTCCATGACGTGAAAGCAATTTCCCGCATGAGCCGTATGATTGACGCCATTGAAGGAGCCGATTCCCGTGGATAAAATCGAAATCAGGGGCATGGAATTCTTCGGTCGTCACGGCTGCCTGCCCGAAGAACGGGCGACGGGGCAGCCGTTTCTCGTTGACATCGTCCTCTGGCTGGACCTGATGCCGGCGGGGGAGAGCGACGACCTCGAAAAGACGGTGGACTACGCCGCGGTCTTTCAGACGGTACAGGCCGTCGTCGAGGGCGCGCCGGTGGCTTTGATCGAGTCGGTGGCCGAGCGGGTGGCGGCGGCTGTCCTGGCCGCCTATCCCCTCGTCCGGCGCCTCCGCGTCACGGTGCATAAGCCCCAGGCGCCGATTCCCGGGAAATTCGCCGACGTCAGCGTCACCCTGCGGAGGGAACAGTCGTGAAGTGCTTCGTGGGCCTCGGCGCGAACCTCGGCGACCGGGCCCGGACCCTGCGCCTCGCCTTGCGGCAGCTGGCCGCCGCCCCCGGCGTCACCGTGGCGCAGGTCTCGGCCCTCTACGAGACGCCGCCCTGGGGCAAGACGGATCAGCCGCCTTTCCTCAACGCCGCCGCCTGCCTCCTTACCGACCTCGCGCCGCACCAGCTCCTGCGGCTCTGCCAGGGCGTCGAGCAGGGCCTGGGCCGTCAGCGGCAGGAGCATTGGGGACCGCGTACCATCGACCTCGACCTGCTGCATATTCCCGGCGTCACGCTGCGGGACGAGACGCTGACATTGCCCCATCCGTACCTCACCCGGCGCGCCTTCGTCCTGGCGCCGCTGGCCGACATCGCCGCTGGCGAAATCATCAGCGACAGGACCGTCGCCGAGTGGCTGGCGGCGGCGGAAGACCGGGAGACTATCGTGAAGGTGGCAGGAAAGGATTGGCCGGAGGAATGATCCGGCTCGCCAATTTGCCGGGGGCGCTCCCCGGCGGTTCAAAGGAAAACCCCTCAGCGCCGCTTTTTCGTGAGGCAGGCTGAGGGGTTTCTGATTGGGTTCGGAGCCGATGACTTTGCTTACTTCGATTCCACCAGTTCGGCATTCTTCAGGATGTCGTCGGGAATCTTGACGCCCAGTTTGGCGACGCCCTTCTTGTTGATGACGACCTTCAGGTCCTTGGCGGTCTGGATCGGCATCGTGGCCGGCTTCGACTTGCCGTCGAGGATATCCGCCGCCATCTCGCCGGACTGCATGCCCAGCTTGTAGTAGTCAATGCCGTAGGTGATGAGACCGCCTCCCGTCACCATGTTGGGCTCGCCACAGACGATGCCCTTGCCGGCCGCGTCCGTCACGGCAACCAGCGTCGGCATGGCCGAGGCGATGATGTTATCTGTCGGCTCGTAGAATACGTCCACCTTGCCGGTGAGGCTCTGGGCTGCCTGCTGGATATCGTTCACCGTGGAGATTGTCGCCGTCTCCACCTTGAGCCCCTTGGACTGGGCGTATTCCTTCATCATCTTGACCTGGACTTCAGAGTTGACTTCACTGGAGCAGTAAATCGTCCCGATGGTCTTGGCCTTCGGGAACACCTTCATCAGTAAGTCGATTTGCTCCTTGATGGGGTTCATGTCGCTGGTGCCGGTGACGTTGCCCTTCGGGGCCTCGTTGCTGGCGGCCAGCTTCGCGCCGACGTAATCGGTGATGGCCGAGCCGACGATGGGGATGTCCTTGGTGAGGTTCGCCATGGATTGCGCCGCCGGCGTAGCGATGGCGTAAATCAGGTTGACCTTGTTGCTGACGAAGCGCTGGCCGATGTTCTGGAGGTTCGACTGGTCGGCCTGGGCGTTCTGGCGGTCAAAGGTGACGTTCTTGCCTTCCTCATAGCCGCGCTTCTTCAGGCCCTCCACGAAGCCCTTGTTGGCGGCGTCCAGAGCGTTGTGCTCCACGAGCTGGACGATGCCGATCTTGTACTGCTTTTGCGCCGTTTCTTTTTTTTCGCCGCCGCCGCCACTGCCGCCGCAGCCGGCGATCATGCCCGCCGCCAGGAGCGCGGCAGCTCCGACGGCCAGTTTCCTGAAGGTTTTTCCCATGAACATAGAATCTTCCACCCTTCCTGCAAAAAATCAAATTTACAATACAACATTATACTAGCGTGGACGGAAAAAATCCAGCGATGGAAAATTTTTTTTGGCACGCGCCGGTTTCTTCCTTCCCCAGACACTATTCTTACCCTCTCACTTCCGACCTTTGTCCTATTCCGGATACACGACGTTTCCTGTCGGATAATTTCAGACTACTGTCCCGGAACTCAGCCTCGTTTCCACTACTTTTCCCTTGACACAGACGCGTTCCTTCTGTTAAAATGAAACGGAAAGGGACTTTATGACGAAAAGAGGGTTACGTGCCTGGCTGCAAAAAGGAGTTGGCAACCATGACCGTGTCACGCGTATCTTTCAGGGATGGAAACGCCTGCGAATTTACATATAAGACCGAACAGAGGTCCTTGACTGGCGGGACCGGCGCTCCGGATTTTTTGGTGTGCCCGGTTTGGCTTTCTGAGCACGGAGCGGGGTAGGGTTGCTCTGTGCTTTTTTCCGTGCCCGCGGGGATTGCCGCAGGCGCTTTTGGAGCCGACGGACTTCGCGTGTCGGCCCGGCATTGGAAACCCAAACGAAAGGAAGTCAGAGAATGGTAAGCCGTTTAGAGCAGCATCTTGCGAAAAGGAAAAAGAAAGCGAAATACCGCGCGATTGCGGTCGGGTTTTTCGAGAATGATGAAAGGACTGTCTGGTCCGAGGACACGAAAGCCTATGGCTCGGTGAAGGATTTCGTCCGCGACGTCGGCACCGATGACCCCTACTATGATTTTCTGGCGGAGTCCCTGCATGTCAGGCCCGATGAGCTGCCCGCGTATCTGGAGGAGCACGACGACAGCGAGGAGATGGCTACCCTCATTCGGGTCCTCCTGTCCGTCCGTTACAATATCGCCATCAAGGGATTCAGGAAATTCCGGGACGCCGAAAACTTCATCTCCCTGCTGGAGCAACTTGATTTCGAGGTCCCCCCGGATCCCGAGACCGAGGCCATGCGGGAGGAAGCGCCGAAACAATGGGTCGCGAACCCGGGGCAGAAGCGGGTGAGATTCCTCAATCCCTATTGGAAATGAAGAACGATCATTGCCGGGCGCGGTGACGGCACCGGCGGATTTGCGTGGAGTATGGCCTGAGTGGGAGTTGGTTTTATGGACGAAGTCGATACGCGAAGAGCGTAAGGAGGAAGGTTTCCGGGACGGATGCCCGGAGAATACAAGACGAAAGGATTGATGCACCATGACCATGACGGTCAAGAACAACCTCTCCGCGATCAACACCCTGAACATACTGAACCGGAATTCCAGCAACCTGGCCAAGAGCCTGCAGAAAGTCTCCTCCGGCATGGCCATCAACAGCGCCGCTGACGATGCCTCCGCCTACGCCATTTCCGAGCGGATGCGTTCCGAGATCGACGGCCTCGATCAGGACATCAAGAACACCCAGAACGCCCGGAGCCTGATGAATACCGCTGAGGGCGCCGTCTCCTCCACGGTGGAGATCCTGAAGACCTTCAAGCGGAAGGCCCTCGATGCCGCCAACGATACCAATACCGACATCGACCGCGCGACCATTCAGAAAGAGCTCGACCAGCTCATTTCCCAGATCGACGACAATGCCAACGTCACCTTCAACGGGAAGTATTTGCTGGATGGCTCCATGGGCGGCAACATCGCCGCCGGGGAGCAGGACGTCATCGTCTCCTTCATGAGTTACCTGGACGACGCGAACCTCTCGATCCAGGAGGCCCTGGACAAGGCCATCAACTACGCTTCCTGCGGTCTCTTCAAGGACGAGGCGGACCTCAAGAAGAGCTTCGTCGCCGACATGTCGGGAGGCGACCTCTTTGGCACTTGCGGCATCGACCTTGAAAACAAGGACACCGGCTCCATCACCGGTCTGGATACCGGCGGCGACAAGGAAAAGACGGCCGAGAGCATCGTGCCTGAGGACTACAATCCCTATACCGGCGGCGTTCCCACCGGTACGACGAACATCAACGGCCTCGCCGTCACCTGGCCCGACACCGGCAGCGACGCCA
>JAEEGN010000186.1 GCA_016280345.1 Selenomonadaceae bacterium
CGGACGCACCGTGGAGGAACTGGAGGCGCTGCGGGACGAGACGGGAAATTCGCCGTTTGGGTACGGCATCCTGGAGATGCTGCGGCGGGATTTCGGGAAATATTGAGTGGGAGTGGAAAGAGGAATGGCAAGGCAGATTACCGTCTATAATACCATGACGCGGCGGAAGGAGCCGTTTCGGCCGCTGGAGGAAGTCAAGTCCGGCATCGACGTTTGCGCCGTGACGCCGTATAACGACCCGCATATCGGCAACGCCCGTCCCTTCGTGACCTGGGACGTGATCCGGCGGTTTTTCGCCAAATGCGGCTACGAGGTCCGCTATATCCAGAATTTCACCGACGTGGACGACAAGATCATCAAGGCGTCCCACGAGAAGGGCTGCACCTGGAAGGAGATCGCGGATACCTATATCGCGGCCTATTTCACGGCGATGGACGCGCTGAACGTGCGCCGGGCCGACGTCTATCCCCGGGTGTCGGAGACGATTCCCGAGATCATCGCCATGGTGCAGGGGCTCATCGAAAAGGGAAACGCTTACGAGCTGGAGGGCGACGTCTATTTCAGCGTGGAGAGTTTCCCCGGCTACGGCTGCCTCAGCGGGCGCAGCCTCGACGACATGATGGCCGGGGCCCGGGTGGAGGTGGACGAGCGCAAGCGGAATCCGATGGATTTCGCGCTCTGGAAGGCCGCGAAGCCGGGGGAGCCGTTCTGGGAGAGTCCCTGGGGCAAGGGGCGCCCCGGCTGGCACATCGAGTGCTCGGCCATGTCGCTGAAGTATCTGGGCGAGACCTTTGATTTTCACGGCGGCGGCAGCGACCTCATCTTCCCCCACCACGAGAACGAGATCGCCCAGTCCCGCGCATACTGCGGCGGCGCCGATTCCTTCGCCCGATGCTGGGTGCACAACGGCTTCATCACCATCCACGAGGAGAAGATGAGCAAGTCGAAGAACAACTTCTTCACCGTGGCGGATATCCTGAAGGAGTATCCGGGCGAGGTGGTGCGGTTCTTCATCCTGCAGACGCATTACCGGAGCCCGCTGGATTTCAGCGACGAGCGCCTCAAGGACGCCCAGGCGGGACTGGCGCGGCTGGCGGCGGCGAAGGAGAACCTGGAGGCGCTGGCCGGGCGAGAAGGGAACGCGGACACGGCGAAGGCGCTGGCGGAAAAGATGGCGGCCCTGCGGGACGATTTCTACGCGGCGATGGCCGATGATTTCAACACGGCGCTGGCCATCAGCTACCTGTTCGCGGCTGCGAAGGAGATCAACGTCTATTACAACGAGGTGGTGAACCGCGGCCTGGCCTTTGACGCGGCGAATTTCGCGGCGGCCCGGGCGGATTTTGGCGACATGGCGGAAATCATCGGCATCCTGGAGCAGACGGCGGCCGGCAGCGACGAGGACGCGGCCATCGACGCGCTGGTGGAGGAACGGCTGGCGGCCCGCAAGGCGAAGGACTGGGCCCGGGCGGACGCGATCCGGGATGAGCTCAAGGCGCGGGGCATCCTGCTGGAGGATTCGGCGGCGGGCACCCGCTGGAAACGGCTATGAAGTTCGCGGCTTTCCGGCGGCTCGTGACGATGATGTTTGAGCCGGACGAGAACGGCGCCCCACGGGAGCGTTACGGCAGCGTTGATGCCCGGACGCTGAACCCTCTGGTGGCGGCCTATATCGGCGACGCCTGGTACCATCTTTTCGTGCGGCGACGGCTTCTGTCTTTCGAGCAGAACAAGGTGCAGGTGCTGGACCGCTTCAGCGCCCAGATTGTTTCCGCCGTCTGGCAGGCCCGGGCCTATCAGGCCATCGAGCCGGAACTCACCGGGGAGGAGCGGGACGTTTTCCGCCGGGGGCGCAACGCGCACAGCCACGCGCCGCGGGCGGCCAGCGTGCAGGACTATCACACCAGCACCGGGTTCGAGGCGCTGCTGGGGACGCTTTTCCTGAGCGGCGAGACGGCACGGCTGGAGGAGATCGCCGAAGCGGCCTTCCAGGCGGCGGCCCGGGCGATAATGGCGGCCCGGACGGAAGAAGAATGAAGGTTGGAAAAGGAGACCTGGTTTTATGATAAAAGTGACGCTTTTGGAGCATACGCCGGAGCCGGAGCGGGTCGTGGCCATGTCGGCCCGGCTTTGCTATTCGCCGTCGGGGGCGGCGGAACTCAGGGAGAAGCTGCCGGAGCAGAAAGTGACGGATCTGGTGAAGATGCTGGTGGATATGGGGCACGCTTCGACGCTGGAACACGTGTCCTTCACCTTCGGCATCGAGGGGGTGTCGCGGGTGTTGACGCATCAGCTGGTGCGCCACCGCATTGCCTCCTATTCGCAGCAGTCCCAGCGCTACGTGGCGGCCCATGACTTCGCCTACGTGACGCCGCCTTCCATCGCGGCTGTCCCCGAGGCGAAGGAACGCTTCGAGTCGCTCATGCGGTCCATCCGCGAGGCCTACGATGCCTTCACGGCCCTCGGCATCCCGAAGGAGGACGCCCGCTACGCGCTGGCCAACGCGACGGAGACGAAGATCGTGGTGACGATGAACGCCCGCTCGCTGTTGCACTTCTTCAATCTGCGCTGCTGCAACCGGGCCCAGTGGGAAATCCGGGAGATGGCGTACCAGATGCTGGCCGAGGCGAAAAAGGCGGCGCCATTGCTGTTCCGGAACGCCGGCGCCTCCTGCGTGCAGACCGGCCGCTGTCCCGAGGGCAAGATGACCTGCGGGCGCTTTGACGAGATGATGAAGCTGCGGGAGCCGTGACGATGAAGGAGAGAAAGCGCGGAGGAAAACCTTCCGGCCGCGTTCCGGAGACGAAAAAGGCCGCCGGGGCCGCTCCGTTCCCGGAACGCCCGGCGAAGCAAGCGTTTCCCGCGGATGTCCGGTCCCAGGCCAAGGAACCTTTCGCCGAACCGCCGGCGGTTCTTCCCGAGGACGCGGTGGTCGGCCGCAACGCGGTGCTGGAGCTTTTGAAGGGCGGGCGGGACGTGAACCGCCTGCTGGTGGCGGAAGGCAGCCCGGCGGGCTCGCTGGCGGAGATTCTGGCCCGGGCCCGGGCCCAGGGTGTCATCGTCGAAACGGTGACCCGGAGCCGCCTTGATGCCATTGCCGCCGGTTACCGTCATCAGGGGGTGCTGGCTTACGCGGCGCCGGTTCCCTACGCCGACCTCGACGAGCTGCTGGACACCGCGGCGGCGCAGGATTCGCCGCCGTTCCTGCTGCTGCTGGACGGCATCGAGGACCCGCAGAATCTCGGGGCAATCCTGCGGACGGCGGATGCCGCCGGCGTTTCCGGCGTCATCATCCCGAAGCGGCGGAGCTGTCCCCTCTCGGCGGCGGTGGCCAAGACCTCCGCCGGGGCGGTGGAGTACGTCCCGGTAGCCCGGGCGGCGAATCTCGTCCAGACGATCGGGCGACTCAAAGAGCGGGGGTACTGGGTGGCCGGCGCCGATATGACGGGCCGGGCGGAATATTACGAGGCGGACCTGACCGGAGCGCTGGCGCTGGTCATCGGCGGCGAGGGCAAAGGGCTCTCCCGGCTGGTGAAGGAGAAATGCGATTTTCTGGTGCGGCTGCCGATGATGGGACGCATCAATTCGCTGAACGCCTCTGTGGCGGCGGCGGTTTTGATGTACGAGGCGGTGCGCCAGCGGCGGAAAGCGTCGGATCGATCCGGCCGATGACCGGAGCGGGGCCGGGGAGAAAGAGAGGGCGGCATGGCGGGAAAGCGGGAGCATTATATCGTTGACGGCTACAACGTCATTCACGCCTGGCCGGAGCTCAGGGAATTGGCGGCGGGGGAACTGGCCGAGGCGCGGGACCGTCTGGTACACCGGATGGCGGAATACGGCGCTTATGAGGGTGACGACATGACCATCGTCTTCGACGCCCTGTTCACGACCGACGAGGCCCACGAGGAAAAGCGCGGCGCGCATCTTTCCGTCATTTACACGGCGGCGGGGGAGACGGCGGACAGCTATATCGAGCGGCTGGCCTATGAATCGGTCCGGGCGGGGCGCGAGGTCCACGTGGTCACCTCCGACGGCGCCGAACAGACGATTGCCCTGGGGGTGGGCGCCTACCGCCTGCCGCCCCGGGAGCTTTGGCGACGGGTGAAGAAGTGCCGGGAAAAGCTCCGGCGCGAGTACCTGTTCCCCCACGCGCGTCCCATCGCCCGCAGCGAGGTCTCTGACCGCCTGGACCATGATACCGCCGCCCGGCTCGACCGTTGGCGCAAACAGGGTGATTAGCCGCGGCCTCCTTCGGCACGAACGGAACGTGAGGAAGTATTGCCGTAAATCAATCGGACAGGAAAGGGGTATTTCCATGAAAATCAATGACGTGATCCATGGGTTCCGCTTGAAGAAGACGCGGCCGATTCCGGAGGTGGACTCGGTTTCCTACGAGTTCCTTCACGAGAAGAGCGGGGCGCGTCTCTTTTATCTGCAGAATGACGATGACAACAAGGTGTTTTTCATCGGCTTCCGGACGCCGCCGTCGGATGATACCGGCGTACCGCACATCATCGAGCATTCCGTCCTCTGCGGTTCGCGGAAGTTCCCGCTGAAGGAACCCTTCGTGGAACTGGTGAAGGGCTCCCTCAATACCTTCCTGAACGCCATGACCTACCCCGACAAGACCGTCTATCCCGTCGCCAGCCGCAACGACAAGGATTTCCAGAACCTCATGGACGTTTACCTCGACGCGGTGCTCTACCCGGCCATTTACCAGAAGCCGGAAATCCTGATGCAGGAAGGCTGGCACTACGAGGTGGAGTCGCCGGAGGAGCCGCTTCGCTACAGCGGCGTCGTCTATAACGAGATGAAGGGAGCGACTTCGTCGCCGGAGGACCTGCTGGAGACGGCCATCATGAAATCCCTGTACCCGGACACCGCGTACCATTTCGAGTCCGGCGGCAACCCGGAGCGCATCCCGGACCTGACGATGGAGAAATTCACCCGCTTCCACAAGACGTTCTATCATCCCGCCAACAGCTATCTCTATCTCTACGGTGATATGGACATCGACGAGAAGCTGGCGTTCCTGGACCGGGAATACCTGTCGGCGTTCCGGAAGATCGGGGTGGATTCCGCGATTTCCCGGCAGGCGCCTTTCAGCGGCCTGAAGCGGATCGTCGAGAAATATCCCATCGGAGCGGAGGAAGACGAGAAGGAAAAGACGTATCTGAGCTGGAACCTGGTCATTGACGACGGCGGCGAGCCGTTGATCAAGGCGGCTATGTCGATCCTGGTCCACGCCCTGTTCACCACGGACGCGGCTCCGGTGCGCCAGGCGCTGCTGGACGCCGGCATCGGCAAGGACATGATGGCGAGCGTGGAGAACGAGCTCTGCCAGCCGTTTTTTTCCGTCCAGGTGACGAACGCTGAGCCCGACGATGAGAAGCGGTTCCACGAGGTATGCCGCAGCACGCTGGAGCGGTTGGCCGATGCGGGCATCGACCGGACGCTGCTGGAGGCGTCGCTGAATATCACCGAGTTCAAGCTCCGCGAGGCGGATTTCAACCAGACGCCGAAGGGACTGGTCTTCGGCCTCGGCGCCCTGGGCCATTGGCTCTACGATCGTGATCCCGCCGAGGCGCTTTTCTACGAGGATATCCTGAAGACGCTGCGGGAGGGACTGGACAACGGCTTCTTTGAGAAGCTCCTGCGGCGTGCCCTGTTGGAAAACCCGCACCAGACGCTGGTGACGATGGTGCCGGACCGGGCGATGGCGGCGGCGCGCGAGGCGGAGACGGAGAAGCTCCTGGCGGCGAAGAAGGCGGCCATGACGCCGACGGAGGTCGAAGACGTCGTGAAGCTGACGGCCCGGCTGAAGGAGATGCAGGCCGCGCCGGACCGTCCCGAGGACCTGGAGAAGATTCCCCTGCTGGCGCTTTCCGATATCAGGAAAAAGGTGGAAAAGCTGCCGCTGGAGGAGCGCCGTCTGGCGGGGCAGACGCTCCTTTACAGCGACATTCCCACCCACGGCATCGCTTATCTCGCCCTTTACTTCGACGCCGACGCGCTGACGCCGGAGGAGCAGTTTTTCGCGTATTTCCTCACGGATATCATCGGGGCGGTGGATACGGACCGCCACACGTACAGCGAACTGGCGACGCTGAAGAACCTCCATACCGGCGGCATCGGTCTTGACCTCGGCACCCAGTGCCAGCGCGAGGACGATACGATCTGGCACGCCAAGGGGCTCATCAAGGCGCGGGTGCTGGTCCGCAAGGCCGGGGAGCTCGGCGCGTTGCTGACGGAGATGCTGACCGCCTCGCGGTTCACGGACAAGAAGCGGATGAAGGAACTGGTACATCAGTGCCTGGCCGGCTGCGAGCGGGAAATCATGAACATGCCGCAGCGGGTCATGGCCATGCGATTGAGCGCCTACATCAGCCCCGCGTCGTCCTTTGACGCGCAGGGCGGCCTGCCGTATTACGATTTCCTGCGGGAACTGGACCGCAACTTTGATGAACGGATCGAGGCGGTGAGTGAAAAGCTCGCGGCGGTGATGCGCAAGCTGTTCCGCCGGCAGGGCCTGGTCCTGGCGCTGACTACGGCGGCGGCGGACTACGAGACGGTGGCGAAGCCGCTGGAGAGCTTCGTGACCGCGCTTTCCGGGGAGACCTGGTCGGCGGCGGCGAAGCCGGAGGGATTCACGAAGAACGAGGGCCTGGCCACCTCCAGCCGCGTACAGTACGTGGGCAAGGGCGCCAATTTCCTGCGCCTGGGCTTCCCGCTGACCGGCTCCATGCGGGTGCTGGAGACCATCATGCGCTACGGCTATTTCTGGACGAAGCTCCGCGTTCAGGGCGGCGCCTACGGCGCGGCGGCCCAGTTCACCACCGACGGGCGGATGCTTTTCACCTCCTACCGCGACCCGAACCTCGTCGAGACGCTGGACGTCTTCGATCACGTGCCGGAGTACCTGGCGGGTTTCACCGCCTCCGAGCGGGAGATGACGAAGTACATCATCGGTACCATGAGCGTGCTGGATATGCCGCTGACGCCGCAGATGAAGGGGAGCCTCGCCGCGTCCCTGTATATGCGCGGCATTACGGAAGCGGAACGCCAGCGGATCCGCGACGAGGTCCTCGCGACCGGCGTCAAGGAGATTCGGGCGCTGGCCGAGGTCGTTGCCGCCGGCATAAAGGAGGATACCTTCTGCGTCTTCGGCAACGAGGAGAAACTGCGGGAGAACGCCGGACGCTTCAGCCGCATCCTCCAGGTCATGGAGTGACGTCGGCCGGCGGAAGCCGCGTTCCCGGCCTGGCGGCTGGGGACAGTACCCTTTGCCTGCTTCCGCGGGAAATGGCTTTCCCCGCGGGGGATGGTATGATATAATAGGAGACGGGAAAGAGCGCCGCGGCGCGTTTTATTCCGGAGTTTAGAAGGAAAAGGGGTTTTAGCATGAAGAAGCTCATCTTCCGCGGGGCCGGCGTCGCCATCGTGACGCCGTTCACCGCTGACGGTATCAATTTCCCGGAGTTTGGCCGCATCATCGACGACCAGATCGCCCACGGAACCGACGCCATCATTGTCGCCGGCACCACGGGCGAGGCGGCGACAATGGACGACGCCGAGCACAAGGCGGCCATCAAGTTCGCGGTGGAGCACGTGCAGAAACGAGTCCCGGTCGTGGCCGGCACCGGCTCCAACGACACCGCCTTTGCCATCCAACTTTCAAAGTACGCGGAAGCCGTTGGCGCCGACGGGCTGCTTCTCGTCACGCCCTACTACAATAAATGCACGCAAAAGGGTTTGGTGCAGCACTTCACAGCCATCGCCGACAGCGTGCAAATCCCGTGCATTCTCTACAACGTGCCCTCACGTACCGGCGTTACCATCAAGGTCGAGACCTACGCGGCGCTGTCGAAACATCCGAACATCGTGGCCGCGAAGGAAGCCAGCGGCGACCTCTCGGCGATCCTGCGCATCTTCCGGGCCTGCGGCGACGCGCTCACCATTTATTCCGGCAACGACGATCAGATCGTGCCCATCCTTTCTTTGGGCGGTCAGGGCGTCATCTCGGTCCTTTCCAACGTCGCGCCCCAGGCGACGCACGACATCTGCCAGCTTTTCTTCGACGGCCGGGTGGCCGAATCGGCGAAGCTCCAGATCGAGTACGCCGACCTGGTGGACGCGCTGTTCTCGGAGGTCAATCCCATTCCCGTCAAGACGGCAATGCGGCTCCTGGGCTGGGATGCCGGAGTGCTCCGGCTGCCGCTTTCTGAGATGGAGCCGGCGAATCTCGAGAAGCTGAAAGCGTCGCTCAAGGCCCACGGCCTGTTGCAATGAACGGTTGTCCCGAAAGGGCAGGGTTGATACCATCTACAGAAAGGAGACAATGTCATGGCGAAAGGGAAATTCTTTGAGTGCAAGAAATGCGGTAATCTCGTCGGTCTGATCCGGGAGGGGAAATGTCCTGTCCAGTGCTGCGGCGAGCCCTTGACGGAGCTGGTCCCGAATACGGTGGACGCTTCGGCGGAAAAGCACGTTCCGGTCATTTCCCGGGAGGGAACGAACGTCGTCGTCAAGGTCGGCAGCGCCCCGCATCCGATGACGGAGGAGCACCTGATCGAGTGGATCTATCTGGCGACCAAGCAGGGCGGCCAGCGTAAAGCGCTGACAGCCGGCGGCGCGTCGGAGGCGGTCTTTGCCCTGGCGGCCGGGGACGAACCGATTGCGGCTTACGCCTATTGCAACCTGCACGGTCTCTGGATGGCGGAAGCATAAGAAGGGGAGATTATATGAAGATATTGCGGATTTGCCTTTTGGTTGTTTCGTTGCTGGCGTTCTCCTGTCCGTTGGTGCTGGCCTATACGGATCAGGCGACGGTCGCGGAA
>JAEEGN010000187.1 GCA_016280345.1 Selenomonadaceae bacterium
AACGCCTTTCCGACACCATCGGGGATATGACGGTGGGGGGCCGCCATCCGCTGACGCGTATCATGCGGCCGCCGACACTGGCGGTCAGCCGCACCGTCGCACGGACCATCTTCGACGCTGGCCTCACCTTATTCGTCAACGGATTTGAGAGCACCGAGGACTACGCCCAGAAAAGCCTGCAGGCGATGGTGGGGGCGCTGCAGAACGGTATCTACCGCCGGAATGAAACGGTTCGCAAGGGCGCCATCCTCGTCATGCACATGAGCGCCTCGGCTAAATACACCGCCCGGGCTCTGGACCTGCTGTTGACTGCCAACGAGCGCCGGCCCGACGGCGACCCGGCGAAGTTCCGGGTGGGGCGGATCGAGGACTATCTGACGGAAGACTATAGCCAGACGATGCGCCACGTGACGGATCTGAGCCTGCGGTAGTGGGAATGGAATGGCGACCATAGCCGCGAAATAAAAGGACGCGAAACGGCGTCCTTTTTTATTGGTAGCTGAAAAGGTATTGTAAAACCACCAACTATACGTTTAGAAAGAAGTGGCCATATATTTATGATAACTGATGCAAAGTCACTCGCCGGCGCGCCCGACAAATGCTCTATCGAAATCAGTCGCTGAACTGTTCAGATTTTTCTTGCAATACAGAAGGGAAGCATATATAATAGTATAATATTAAGATAGCCAATCATTCGTGGTGGTTTTTTGTCGGAAGGATGGCGCTGGTTTGGCCTGACGCGGATACGGGACGCGGCGCTGTTGTTTCTCAGGGCGCTGTCGGAGAAAGGATGGTATTTATGTTTACAGAGATGTCCATAGAGAATGAACATGTGGCGGACAAGCAGGGAGGTTCCTTTGAGTTCCTTCGGGGGAAGGCCGGGCACGGTGATGAGCGCAACACGGTGTCTCTGGTGGTGCTTGACTGCTGGGCCAGCCTTTCTTATGAAGATATTGCCCCGGCCCGATGCCGGACAACCGGAAAGGAGGCGTGAGCGATGGCAGGATGGGATACCATTGTTGTTGATTACCATTATATAATCGCCCGGGAAGACGACACCGTCAACCTTGACTCGACCTACGGCGATTCCTATTGCATCATTGACCACAGCACCGGCAAAAACACCTATCGCAGCAGTTACCTGCACAACCGCTGCACGCTCACGGCCAGTGACCATACTGTCACCGATGTCGTTTACGGTGTCTCGCTGGCCGGCGATACGGCTGAGCCGTACCGGGGGCCTTTCTGGGGCGGTACCATCGATCTGGCCAACGGCAATGATGATGTCATCCTCCGGCATACCAGCGACTACAATGGCGTCGTCAGCCACATCTCCCTCTACGGCGGCAACGATTCCCTGCGCGTCACCGGTCCCTATGAAGTGGCGATGAAGTACACCGAAGCCGACCTGGGCGACGGTGACGACCTGATGGAGGTCTCGGGGGTAGGAAAGGTCGCCTCCGGCTCGGCCCATAATGTCACGATTCGCGCCGGCGCGGGCAAGGATACGCTCTCATTCAAGTATGGGATCAATGTCGATGCTGCCCCGTTGACCGTCTTTGAGAACTGGAGGAATTTCATCGACCTCGGTGACGGTGAGGACCGGTTCACGGTCGGCGGCAGGGTCAACAAGCTCGACCTCAACGCCGGAGCGGATGATGACGGCGTGACCATCGTCGGCTCGGCGGATGAGTCCAACCTCTCCCTCGGCGGCGGCGCGGACACGATGAAGATCGGCGGCTCCATCGGCAACTCGGCCATTGATGCCGGGGCGGGCGCCGACGGCGTGACCATCGGCGGTGCGGTCAGGCATACGCGGATTTCCCTCGGCGACGGCGATGACACGCTTTCCGTCGACGGTTCGTTAAGCAGCTCGTCGATCGACGCCGGGGCGGGCGCCGACGGCGTGACCGTCACCGGGGCGTTGTCAAGCGCCCCCATTTCCCTCGGTACCGGCAACGACACATTCTCCATCGGCGGTGATGTCAACACCTCGACGGTTGACGCCGGGGCGGGCGACGACGGCGTGACCATCGCCGGCGGGCTCACCAACACCGCCGTTTTCCTTGGCGCAGGCAACGATACCTTATCGGTGAAGGCAGGCGTCTTCACGAACTGGGAGTCGACCGCCATTGACCTCGGCGCCGACAACGACGCCTTATTCATCGGTGAAGGGATCAATTATGCCACCCTGATTGCCGGCGACGGCGACGATACCGTCACGTTGGAAAAAGGGATACAGGGAAATCATACCATCAGGAACCCTGCCGTCATCGATTTGGGCGAAGGCACGAACCGCCTGCTCATTGGTCCGTCCCAGGAGAGCGGCGCCTGCCTGGTCTACGCCAACGTCCTGGGCGGCAGCGGACGGGACATCGTCTCGCTCCGGGGCATGGTGCAGGACAGCGTGACCATCAGCCTGGCAGGCGGTGACGACGTCCTGCTCCTGGATATGCCGGGCAGCCCGGAGCCGACAAGCCGGTCGGACAAAACGACGCAGTTCCATCTCGGGGACGGCAACGACCTCGTCTCTGTCAAGGGTTCCATCCGCAGCCGGCTGGACATCGACAGCGGCAATGGCAACGACTCTGTCATCATCGACGGTTTGTCCGGCAACTCGGTACAGGCCGGGGCGGGATCGGACGCCATCGGCGTCAACGGCGCCAGCAATACCATCAACCTCACTGCCGACGCCGACGTTGACCAGGTAACGGTGGGCGGCGACTACAATACGATCTTCGCCTACAAAGCGACCGGCGGCGGCGTCAAGGACAAGCTGACGGTGGATGGCGCCGTTGCCTACATCGTCCTGGAGGAAGGGATGACGGCCAGAGATCTGGACGTCACGGGCAGCGGCAGCTGGGTACTCATCGGCGGCGGCTCCGACACCTCTGGCGGCGATACCGTGGAGCCGGTGGTGGTGGACGGCGTGACCATAAACGCCGCCGACGGCCGCTGGATCCTCACCGGCCGGGGTCCGGATACGGTGAAGGCCAACCGTTACGGCGACAGCATCTTCACCGACGGCGGCGACGATATGGCTGACGTCACGGGCGGCAATAACTACGTGAACCTCGGCACCGGCAACGACACGCTGGTACTGTCGGGCGACAATTCCACCATCGTCACCGGGGCGGGCGCCGATGAAGCCACCGTCAACAGCAGCAACGCCAAAATCGACCTCGGCGAGGGCAGCGACACGCTGCAATTCGCCGGCCTCGGCGGTACGGTGACGGCGGGCCTCGGCGACGATATTTTGGACGTCACCGGCGGCACCGGCCACACCCTCGACCTCGGCAGCGGCGCCGACAGCGTCTCTGTCCGGGCGACCTACGAAACGATTTACGCCGGTACCGGCGACGATACCATCATCTTCGACGGCACCGGCGGCGACGGCTTCCATTACATCGAACTCGTCGAGGACAACAACCTCGTCAGCGTCCGGGGCGGCGACGGCCACACCACGATTCAGGGCGGCGTCTCGGCCGACAGCCTCTTATTCACCGGTGGCGACGTGGAGAAAGACGTCATCTCGCTGGCCGGCGGCAACGACTTCGTATTCTTCGACAGCCAGGCCGGACAGAGCTTCGGCGGCAACATCGCCCGGGCCAACAACACCACCCTGCGGGCCGGCATCGGCGACGATTCTGTCTATGCCTGGTCGGCGGAACAAGTCATCATGGACGGCGGCACCGGCGACGACAGCATCAACATCGTCAACGCCCGCTATACTACCATTGTCAGCGGCAGCGGCGACGACTCCATTGTTCTCGGCATGGACGCCAGCAGCAACACCGCCACCGACAACAGCACCGGCTACAACGTCATCAATCTGCGCGGCGACAGCGACGGCAACGGCCACAACATCGTCACCATCGGCGGCGGGCTCACGAACAACAGCGTCTTCGGCGGCAGCGAGAAAGACGTCATCGACCTGGCGCAATCCGGCGGCAGAAACGCCGTCACGTTGAACGCCAAAGAATCCACCATCACCGCCGGCGTCCGCGACGACACCATCCGGGCCGCCAGCGGCGGCATTGATATCATCGACGGTCGGGCTGTGGCAACCGGACAGGAAGTCGTCATTTCCAACTACTCCATCGCCGACAAGGACATCCTGACCGGTACGAAAGCCATCGCCTATACCGACACAAACGGCAACCGGGCCCTTTGGCAAAACGCCTTCGTCGGCGGCACCTCGGTATTCAAAGCCGACGGCACAATCCTCACGGGACAGGACGGCGCCTTCAACGCCAACCTGAACCCGACCGCCGGCGACAACGGCGTCCAGGTCTATGTGCGCGATACCCTGTTCGGCGCCGAAACCCAGGCCGTCTGGTTCGCCACCTCCTACGGCTCGGACATGAACGCCGCCAAAGACGGCGTCAAGATCGCCATGGTCATGACCGGCGCCAACAACGGCGCTGCCGACACCATGCTCGGCGGCGAACTGAACGACACCCTCTACGCCGGCAACGGCGACATCGCCGCCGGCGGCAAGGGCAACGACACCATCATCAACACCGGCGGAACGGACACCAGAGAGCAATTCGGCCTAGCCAAAGGCACCGGCAAGGACACGGTACAGAACTTCGCCGGCGGTTTCGGCAGCGCCGACGACGCCGTGACCTTCTACGAGAACAGTTTGCTCAACGGCACCACGGCGAACTATGACGGCAACGGCAACCTGACGCTGACCAACGGCAACGGCAGCCTGACGCTGCAAATGGCGGCGGGCATGGACAGCACCGCGGCCCATGCCGTACTGAAGAACGGGCTCACCGGCGACGACGAAAGGCTCTCGGCCATCAGGGCCAACGCCACCGAAAAAGTCACCGACGATACGGTAGCCAAATACTATTACGGCTCGAAGCAGGGCGGCAGCGCCATCGACGCCTCGGAACTCTCCACCGGCGTCAAAGTCGATCTCAGCAACAGCGGCCGCTACTTCGCGGCGGGAGAGAACTACAGCTACATCACCGCCGTCAAAGGCAGCGACCGTGGTGACAACTTCCTGGCCGGCAATGGAGAAACCGCCGAAACCCTGACCGGCGGTAGTGGCGTCAACAACACCCTCTACGGCGGCGGCAGCGCCAACGACCTTCTGATAGGCGGCGGAACCGACGCCCTCGGCATCGCGGCGCAGGACAATTTCTACTTCGGCCCCACCGACGGCAAGGACGTGATCAGGAACATCGGCAACGGCGACAAGGTCATGCTCTACGACCTCAGGGACGACGGCAGCGTCACAGCGGAAACGACCACGCTGAACGGCGCCTCCTACCTCCTCCTCACCGCCGCCGCCACCGGCGCCCAGATTTTCCTGCAGGACGCGGGCAGCGAGACCTACGAGGTGCTGTTCACCGACGGCGTCAACGACGCGATGACGGCGAAGTATGAAGTAACGGGGACAGAGTTCCGAAAAGTGATGTAACGTCTTGAACGATTGCAAGCAAAAAGGAGAGAAGCCGCCAGGCCTCTCTCCTTTTTGGCGTAACGGCGTTTTTGACGCAGGCATCAATGGGGCGTAACATGCCAGTGGTTCATCACGGGCTGCTCGTCACGCCAACGGACAGATTCCGGGACATGATGGTTTACGCAGGGCGAAATGATATCCCCTTTCCCGGTCGCTCCGCCGTTTTGATAACATTTTTGCCCGACTCCCTCATATACCCTGGCTATTATCAATCTTTAACGGAAATGGTTTCAAGAATTATAAAATAAGGAATATATGGAACAATGAAAGATTTTTGTGATTTTTCATTTCCGCTTCCCGGCAATGTTACGGGATGATATTCATTTTTTGTTTTTCTTAAAACATTGAAAAATAAGGATTTATTCTATAATATGATTTAAAACCATCAAAAAAGGAATTGACATATACCTCTATGGGGTATATGATGATTTGCGAAAGGAGACAGAGAAGGGAAATGAATGGAAAAAGCGATTCCCAGAGCGGTGGTTGCACTTGTGGCAACCGGAAAAAGGAGCGGACGGAAGCGGAGCGCAAGAGCCTGATTCACCGGCTGAACCGCATCGAGGGACAGATCCGCGGAATCCGCGGCATGGTGGAAAAGAACGCCTATTGCCCGGACATCCTGACGCAGTCGGCGGCGGCCACGGCGGCCATCCAGGCGTTCAACCGGGCGCTTCTGGGCAGCCATATCCGCACCTGCGTGGCGGAGGATATCCGGGCCGGGAAGGACGAGACGATCGACGAGCTGACCGGGCTGTTGCAGAAGTTGATGAAGTGAAAGGTCCGGCGTGAATCGGCCGGGAAGGGAAGGGTGCCATGGCGACAGTGGTGATTGGCGCTTTGCTGGCGGTGGGCCTGGTGCTTGCCCTGCGGGGCGCGGTGAAGCATTTTCGCGGGCAGGGCGGCTGTTGCGGCGGCGGGGACGAACCGCTGCCGGAAAAGCGGCTGGAAGGCCCGATTACGGGACGGAAAATCGTCTATATCGAAGGGATGCGTTGCGAAAGCTGCGCCCGCCGCGTCGCTTTTCTGCTGAGTGGCATGGAGGGAACGTCGGCCCGGGTGGAGCTGCCGGAGAAGCGGGCGGTGGTTTCCTTTACACGGCCTGTCAGGGACGAGGAGATACGGGCGGCATTGGCGGACAGCGGCTACGAGATTGCCGCCATCGAACAGGAAGGAGCATCGGCATGAAGCAATATGTGGTCACCGGCATGACCTGCGCCGCTTGCAGCGCCCGGATAGAAAAGGCGGTCAACCAGGTGCCGGGGGTGGATTCCTGCGCAGTGAGCCTGCTCACGAATTCCATGGGCGTCGAGGGCAGCGCTTCGCCGGCGGCGGTGATTGCCGCCGTCGAGGGTGCCGGGTACGGGGCGTCACTGAAGGACGGCACCGCCCCGGCCGCGGCGGCTGATTCCATTGCGGCGGAGGAGATGCTGCTGGAGGATAGGGAGACGCCGCAGTTGAAGCGCCGCCTATGGGCGTCGCTGGCGTTTCTGGCGGCGCTCATGTACCTCACCATGGGGCATGGGATGATGGGCTGGCCGCTGCCGTCCTTTTTCGCCGGGAACACGGTGGCACTGGCGCTGGCGGAATTGCTGCTGGCCACCGTCGTCATGGTCATCAACCAGCGGTTTTTCATCAGCGGCACGAAGAGTCTGCTGGGCGGCGCGCCCAACATGGACGCGTTGGTGGCGCTGGGCTCAGCGGCGGCCTTCGTGTACAGCACCGGGGCGCTGTTCGCGATGACGGCGGCGCAGATGGCGGGCGATACGGCAAGACTGAAGGCGCTGCATCACGACCTCTACTTTGAGTCGGCGGCAATGATCCTGGCCCTCATCACGGTGGGGAAAATGCTGGAGGCGCGCTCCAAGGGGCGGACGACGAACGCCCTGCGGGGACTGATGAAGCTGGCGCCCCGGACGGCGAACGTCGAGCGCGACGGGGTGGAAATGACAATCGCGGCGGCGGAGGTCAGGCTGGGGGATGTCTTCGTGGTGCGGCCGGGGGAGAGCATCCCGGTGGACGGCGTGATTCTCGACGGCGTCAGCGCCGTGGACGAGTCGGCCCTCACCGGCGAGAGCCTGCCGGTGGACAAGCGGGCGGGGGATGAGGTGGCCTCGGCGACCATGAACCAGTCCGGCTTCCTGCGTTGCCGGGCGACGCGGGTGGGGCAGGACACGACGCTTTCCCAGATCATCCGGCTCGTCGAGGGCGCGGCGGCGACGAAGGCCCCGATTGCCAAGATAGCCGACCGGGTTTCCGGCGTCTTCGTGCCGGTGGTCATCGTGCTGGCGGTTTTGACCACCGCGGCCTGGCTTCTGGCCGGGGCTGAGACCGGCGACGCCGTGGCCCGGGGCATCGCTGTCCTCGTCATCAGTTGCCCCTGCGCGTTGGGGCTGGCGACACCGGTGGCCATCATGGCGGGCAGCGGCCAGGCGGCGAAGCACGGCCTGCTGTTCAAGACGGCAGCGGCCCTGGAGACAGCCGGGAAAACCCAAATCGTCGCCCTGGACAAGACCGGCACCATCACCCGGGGCGAGCCGGTGGTGACGGATGTGCTACCGGCGCCCGGCGTCAGTGAAACGGCGCTTTGGGAGACGGCATTGGCGCTGGAGGCGAAGAGCGAGCACCCGCTGGCGAAGGCCATCTGCCGGCAGGCGGCGGCGGAGCGCATGACGCCGCGCCCGGTGGAGGGCTTTGCCGCCCTCAGCGGCAGCGGTGTCCGAGCAATGCAGAACGGGGCCGAGCTCATCGGCGGCAGCCTGACGTTCCTCAGCGAGCGGCTGACGGTGCCCGGAGCGCTGCGGGAGAAAGCGGAGGCGCTGGCCGGACAGGGCAGGACACCGCTGTTCTTCGCCCGGGGCGGGGCGCTGCAGGGTATCATCGCCGTGGCGGATGTCATCAAGGAGGACAGCCGGCAGGCCATCGCCGAGATCAAGGGCATGGGCATCCGGGTAGTCATGCTGACTGGCGACAACCGGCGAACCGCCGAGGCCATCGGCCGCGAGGCTGGGGTGGACCGGGTGATCGCCGGGGTGCGTCCCGGCGGCAAGGAGGAGGCCATCCAGCGGCTGCAGGAGGCGGGCCGGACGATGATGGTGGGCGACGGCATTAACGACGCCCCGGCCCTGACCCGGGCGGATATCGGCGTCGCCATCGGCGCCGGAGCGGATATCGCTATCGACGCGGCCGGCGTGGTCCTTATGAAGAGCCGGCTGACGGATGTGGCGGCGGCCATCCGGCTCAGCCGGGCGACGCTCCGCAACATCCATGAGAATCTGTTTTGGGCGTTTTTCTATAATATCATCGGAATTCCTTTGGCTGCCGGCGTCTTCATTCCCCTGACCGGCTGGACGCTGAGCCCGATGTTCGCGGCGGCGGCCATGAGCCTTTCCAGCTTCTGTGTCGTCACCAACGCCCTGCGGCTGAATTTCCTCGACCTTTACGACAGCCGCGGCGACAAGAAGATTCCATCGGTTGACCTTCCCATAGAGGAAGAGAATAAAGAAAACGAGGTGCAGACAATGAAAAAGACAATGAAAATCGAAGGCATGACCTGCGGCCACTGCGAGGGTACGGTGAAGAAGGCGCTGGAGGCGTTGCCCGGCGTGGAAGGGGCTGTCGTCAGCCACGAGACGGGCACGGCAGAGATCAGCCTGTCGGCGGAAGTGGCCGATGAGGCCCTGAAGGAAGCCGTCGAGGCGAAGGATTACACGGTCCTGGCGATAGAGTAACCGCTTGGGGAACAAGGCTGCCGCCGGAGGGGATGGCCCTCTGGCGGCGGCTTTTTTTCATGGCGGCCGAAAATTTTGCCGGTTGGTCGCAAAAAATCTAAAATTTTTATGTTTGACTTATTGACTTTTTATACAGGGTGGAGTATATTCTAGACAGAAGGTTAGCACTCATCTTCGTGGAGTGCTAACAGCGGAGGAAAGGTACGATGGATGAACGTAAGCAGCGGATTTTGCAGGCAATCGTACAAGACTATATCGAGTCGGCGGAGCCGGTGGGTTCGAGGACGCTGGCCCGGAAATACGATCTGGGCGTGAGTCCGGCGACAATCCGCAACGAGATGGCCGACCTCGAAATGCTGGGCTATCTGGAGCATATCCATACGTCCTCGGGACGCATCCCTTCCTCCAAAGGCTACCGCTTCTATGTGGACGACCTCATGCCGCCGCAGGAGCTCAGCCGGCAGGAGAAGGCCCTGATCGACCGGTGGTACCGGGAGCGGGCACAGCGCATCGAGGAGGTCTTCCGGGAAACGGCCCAGATTATCTCCCAGGTGACGAAGAATATCGCCCTGGTGCTGGCGCCGCAGCTCACGCGGGCGAAGTTCCGCTGCCTGCAGTTCCTGCCGATGGACGACCACGACCGGCGGGCCATCGCCGTGGTGATGACGGACGCCGGCTTCGTGGAGAACAAGGTGGTGGCGATTCCCGAGGGGGCGACATTCGAGGACTTCCGGCGCATGGCGGGCGTCATCAACCAGTGCCTGGCCGGCCAGTCGCTGGGCAAGGTTTCGCCGGCCATCATGAAGCGGATCCGTGAGGAGATCGGCGACGCCGAGCTCTACGAAGCGGCCCGTGAGGTCATCCACCGGGCCCTCGACAGCGGCAAGGCGGACCGGCTCTACCTCGGCGGCCGTACCGCCATGCTGGAGCAACCGGAGTTCCACGATGTGGAAAAGGTCAAGGAAATTTTGCTGATGCTGGAGGAGGAACAACTCCTCAAGGACATCCTTCGCTCCCACATGGGCGAGGGTCTGCGGGTGACCATCGGCCGGGAGAACGAGTACCGCGGCATCCAGGATTGCAGCGTGATTACCGCGAGCTACCATCTGGGCGGAGAGCTCCTGGGGACGATTGCCGTGATCGGGCCGACGCGCATGGAGGACGGCAAGGCGATGACGCTGCTTGACTACATGAACGGCCATCTGGCCGAGGTGGTGCGGAAGTTTAGCTGGTAGCGGCGCGAAGCGGGAGAGGTGAGGGATATGCCATTCATGAAAGATAAAATGAAGAAAAAGGATGAAGCGAGCTTGGAGGACATGAGGGAACAGATCGAAGAGGCTGAAATGCAGGAAAATCCCGGAACAGAGGCGCCGCCGGAGGGCCCGGAGACAGACGAAGCCAGGACCGTTCCGGCGGAAGAAGAAGCTGGGCCGGAGGCGGCGCCGCTGGAGGAAGCCCCGGCGGCGCCGCTGGAAAAACTGAAGGCGGAGCTGGCGGAAAAGGATACCCGTTTCCTTCGTTTGCAGGCGGATTTCGAGAACTTCCGCCGACGGACCCGCCAGGAAAAGGAAGAGCTGGCAGCGGTGGTCACCCAGTCGCTGCTCGCCGATATGCTGCCGCTTCTCGATAACCTCGAGCGGGCGTTGGCCGCGGAGAGCAGCGACGCCGGGAGCCTGCGGACCGGCGTGGAGATGATTCACCGGCAGTTCAGCGAGGCTTTGAAGAAAAACGGGCTGGAGTACATTGAAACCGCCGGGAAGAAGTTCGACCCGAATTTCCATCAGGCGGTCATGCGGGTGCAGAACCCCGAACTGGAGGATGAGACCATCGCCGCCGAGCTTCAGAAGGGCTACATGGCGAAGGGAAAGGTCATCCGGCCCAGCATGGTGCAGGTGGTGGCGAATTAGCGAAAAAGGCGATCGGCCGTTTCGCGGGCCCTGCCCGCTTTCTATAGATCAGAATATCGCATTGACAGACAGAAATGGAGGAAATAAAAATGGCAAAGGTAATCGGTATTGATTTAGGCACGACGAATTCCGTCGTATCCGTGATGGAGGGCGGCGAGCCCACCGTCATCACGAACCCTGAGGGCAGCCGCCTGACACCGTCGGTGGTTGGCTTCACCAAGGACGGCCAACGGCTCATCGGCCAGCTCGCCAAGCGGCAGGCCGTCTCGAACCCGGACCGCACCATCGCGTCCATTAAGCGTCACATGGGCGAGAAAGACTACAAGGTCACGATTGACGACAAGAGCTACACGCCGCCGGAAATCTCGGCGATGGTGTTGCAGAAGCTGAAGGCGGACGCCGAGGCGTATCTCGGCGAGACCGTCACCCAGGCGGTCATCACCGTGCCGGCGTATTTCAACGACAGCCAGCGCCAGGCGACAAAGGACGCCGGCAAGATCGCAGGCCTCGACGTGCTCCGCATCATCAACGAACCGACAGCGGCGGCGCTGGCCTACGGCCTCGACAAGGACAGCGACGAGACGATTCTTGTCTTCGACCTCGGCGGCGGCACCTTCGATGTTTCAATCCTGGAGCTCGGCGACGGCGTCTTCGAAGTCAAGGCCACGAACGGCAATACCCATCTCGGCGGCGATGATTTCGACCATCGCATCGTTGATTGGATGGTGGCGGAGTTCAAGAAGGACAACGGCATCGACCTGGCGGCGGACAAGATGAGCGCCCAGCGCCTGGTGGAGGCGGCGGAGAAAGCGAAGATCGAGCTTTCCAGCATGCTGTCCACGAACATCAACCTGCCCTTCATCACCGCCGGTCCTTCCGGCCCGCTCCACCTCGACCTTACGCTGACCCGGGCGAAGTTCGACGAACTGACCCGCGACCTGGTGGAAGCGACGATGGAGCCGACCCGTAAGGCGATGGCCGACGCCGAGCTCAACCCGTCCGACATCAACAAGGTCATTCTCGTCGGCGGTTCCTCCCGTATCCCGGCGGTGCAGGACGCCATCAAGAAGTATCTGAACAAGGAGCCGAACCACGGCGTCAACCCCGATGAGTGCGTCTCGGTGGGCGCGGCCACCCAGGGCGGCGTCCTGGTGGGCGAAGTCAAGGATGTGCTTCTGCTCGACGTCACGCCGCTGTCTTTGGGCATCGAGACCCTGGGCGGCGTCTGCACGAAAATCATCGAGCGCAACACCACCATCCCGACGTCGAAGAGCCAGGTGTTCTCCACCGCTTCCGACAACCAGCCGTCGGTGGATATCCATGTGCTGCAGGGCGAGCGCGAGATGGCCGCCGGCAACAAGACGCTGGGCCGTTTTGAGTTGTCTGACATCCCGCCGGCGCCGCGCGGCGTGCCGAAAATCGAGGTCAAGTTTGATATCGATGCCAACGGCATTGTCCACGTCTCGGCGAAGGATCTCGGCACCGGCAAGGAACAGAAGATCACCATCCAGTCCGACAGCGGCATGAGCAAGGATGATATCGACCGCATGGTCAAGGAAGCCGAGGCCCACTCCGCCGAGGACAAGAAGCAGAAGGAAGCCATCGAGATCAAGAACAACGCTGACAACCTCGTCTATCAGGCGGAGAAGACGATCCGCGACCTCGGCGATAAGGCTGACAAGGCGAAAGTCGATGAGGCGAAAGCGGCCATCGAGAAAGTCAAGGAGGCTGTAAAGAGCGGCGACAACGACGCCATCAAGAAGGCCACCGAAGAACTGCAGAAGCCGCTTTATGAGATTAGCGCCGCCGCCTATCAGCAGGCGCAGTCCGCCGGCCCGTCCGCTGGCGGCGCCGAGGCGGGCCCGGAGCCCGGTCCCGAGGCGGCGAAGGACAGCGCCAAGAAAGAGGATGACAACGTCGTTGACGCGGAATACACCGAGGTCAAGGACGACAAGAAATGAGGAAGCAGCAGGATGAGCTTCGATAGGAAACGAGGTGGTGCGGCGTGAGCGATAAGCGCGATTACTATGAAGTGCTCGGCGTGGAAAAGGGCGCGTCGGACGCGGATATCAAGAAGGCATTCAAGAAGCTGGCCCGCAAGTACCATCCCGATCTCAACCGCGATGACCCCAAGGCCGCTGAGGAGAAGTTCAAGGAGGTCAACGAGGCCTACAGCGTCCTTTCCGACCCCCAGAAGCGGCAACAGTATGACCAGTTCGGTCATGCCGCCTTCGAGGGGCCGGGTGGGGGCGGTGGTGCCGGAGGGTTCAGCGGCTTTGGCGGCTTCGGTGGCTTCGGCGGCGGCGGATTCGACGACATCTTCGACGCCTTCTTCGGCGGTGGGGGTAGCCGTGGCCGGCGGCAAGGGCCGGAGCGGGGCTCCGACCTTCGCTACGACCTGGAAATCGCTTTCGAGGAGGCGGCCTTCGGCAAAGAGGCGGAGCTAACCATCCCCCGGACCGAGGAATGCTCCACCTGCCACGGCAGCGGCGCGGCCGCCGGTACGCAGCCGGAGACATGCCCCGAGTGCCACGGCAGCGGCCAAGTGCAACACGCGCAGAACACGCCCTTCGGCCGCATCGTAAACTCGCGGCCCTGCGGACGGTGTAGCGGCACCGGCAAGATTGTCAAGAATCCCTGTCCTGCCTGCCACGGCAGTGGTCATCAGAAGGTGCGCCGCACGATCCGAGTGAAGATTCCCGCCGGCGTTGACGAGGGCTCCCGCATCCGGGTAGCCGGCGGCGGTGAAGCGGGGCGGCGGGGCGGCCCGGCGGGCGACCTGTTCGTCTATGTCTTCGTGAAGCCGCATAAGCTGTTCCAGCGGGACGGCTCTGATGTCGTTTGCGAGGTGCCGGTTTCCTTCGTCCAGGCGGCACTGGGTGACACGCTGGAGGTGCCGACGCTGGACGGCAAGGTGGAGATGAAAATTCCTGCCGGCATCCAGTCGGGCCAGATCCTGCGCCTCAAGGGGCGGGGCATCCCGTTCCTGCGGGGCAAGGGTCGCGGCGACCAGCACGTCCGAGTGAAGGTTCTGACGCCGCAAAAGCTGTCGTCCCGGCAAAAGGAGCTGCTGAAGGAATTCGGCGAGCTCTCGGGGGAGAATGTCAACCCCGAGCAGAAGAGCTTCATGGATACTGTACGGAACCTGTTCAAGAAGTGATGGGAAAAGCTACCACCGAATGGAATGCCTCTTTCGGCGGTAGCTTTTTCTGATGGAGAGGCGAATTTCCCCGAAAGGCGCGCGGGCGGCGGCTTCTCGGTGGGGAAGTGCCATGTTTTTCCGGTGTTTGAGGCGATAGTTTGCGTAAAGTATTTTTTACCGCAGTTATTTCCGCGCTTCTGACAGTGGTGGTCCTGATTGCCGCCGGGTCATATTTGGCGGCCGGACTGCTCATTGATATGACGCTGCGGCGGGGGACGATCGGAAACCCGCAGGCACCGCCTGTGGTGTACCGGAGCGTTATCGAGGGCAACGGGCGGGCCATCCGCGAGGCCGGGCGGCCACAGGCTTCTTCGGAGGCGTGGGAGCTCCGATCCTTTGATGGCTTGCGTTTGCAAGCGACGCGGTTCTTCCCGGAGGAGGAGGAAAGCCATCGTTGGGTGGTCATCGTTCACGGCTACAGTCTGGGCCAGTCCTATGTCTGGGATTATGCGTCGCATTACCTGCGGTGCGGTTATCAGGTTTTGACGCCGGATTTGCGCTCCTCCGGGAGTAGTGAAGGGCAGTACATCACGATGGGGGCGCTGGAGAGCCGCGACATCAATGATTGGGTCCAAATGATCCGGCAGCGCGATCCCGAAGCGCGGATTGTGCTGCATGGTATTTCGATGGGCGCGGCGGCGGTCCTTCTGGCGGGGGCGCAGGCGCCGCCCGGCGTAGTGGCGATCGTCGAGGACAGCAGCTATTCAAGCCTTTACCGGCTCTTTGGTCAAGAAATAGGCCGACTTTTCGATTTGCCTGCGTTTCCTGTCCTCGATTTCGCGGATTTGGTCTGTCAGCGACGGGCGGGCTTTTCTTTCCGCGAGGCGGAGCCGCTGAGGGCGGCGTCTGTCATTCACCTGCCGGTCCTTTTCATTCATGCCAGCGCGGACAAGCTGGTACCCCACGCGATGATGCAGGAACTTCATGATGTCTGCCATGCTCCCGGAAAGCGACAGTTTACGGCGAAGGGGTTTTCGCACGGCGTCGCCTGCCAGGACAAGGGTTATTACCCGACGGTGTTTGAGTTCACTGATCGTTACACCGCCGGGGAAGAACAGGCGGAGAGAAGACCGTAGGCTTTCTGCGATAAGAAAAGGGCCCCGCGTTTTTCGCGGGGCCCTTTCGGATGGTGAGGGGAGATGCGTATCAGGCTTTACCGTTGCAGCCGAGGACATGGACGAGTTTGTGCTTGACGATTTCCTTGATGTAGGCGCGGGCGGGCTTCAGGTATTCGCGCGGATCGAAGGCAGAAGGATTCGCGGCCATGAACTCGCGGATGCCGGCGGTCAGCGCCAGGCGCAGGTCGGAGTCGATGTTGATCTTGCAGACCGCGGATTTTGCCGCCCGGCGGAGCTGATCCTCCGGGATGCCGATGGCGTCGTCGAGCTTGCCGCCATTGTCGTTGATGATTTTGACGAATTTGGGGACGACGGAGGAAGCGCCGTGCAGGACGATGGGGAAGTTGGGCAGCCGCTTCTCGATTTCCGCCAGGATATCGAAGCGAAGTTCCGGCGGAACCAGGACTCCCTCGGCATTCCGGGTGCATTGCTCGGGCTTGAACTTGAAGGCGCCGTGGCTGGTGCCGATGGCTATAGCGAGGGAATCGACGCCGGTCTTCTCGACGAACTCCTCGACTTCGTCGGGGCGGGTGTAGGAGGCGTCTGCCGCGTTGACCTTGACATCGTCTTCGATGCCGGCCAACTTGCCAAGCTCGCCCTCGACGACAACGTTATGGGCGTGGGCGTACTCGACGACCTTCTTCGTCAGGGCGATGTTGTCCTCAAAGCTGTGCTTGGAGCCGTCAATCATGACGGAGGTAAAGCCGCCGTCGACGCACGATTTGCAGATGTCGAAGTCGGCGCCATGGTCAAGGTGGAGCGCGATCGGAAGATCGGTATCTTCCAGCGCCGCTTGGACCAGATGGACAAGGTAGGCGTGCTTGGCGTACTTGCGAGCGCCGGCGGAGACCTGGAGGATCAGCGGGGCGTTTTCTTCTTTCGCCGCCTCGGTGATTCCCTGGATGATCTCCATGTTGTTGACGTTGAACGCGCCAATCGCGTAGCCGCCCTCATAGGCTTTCTTGAACATTTCCGTGGTCGTGACTAATGGCATGTGATTCCCTCCTCAAAGAATAGATTTGGCTCTGTCTGTATTATACCACGACTGTCGTCAGAATTGAAGTAGCCGGTGAAGATTCTCCGGGAATTCCACTCCCGAGTGAGAGCGGCAGGAAAAAGGCGGATCGTCCGGGTCATTCCTAACGCTCGGGTTCATGAAAAAGGCACCGATGGATTCGGCGCTGGAGAGTGGAGAGGCGCTGTTTTTCCTTTAGGGAAACGATGGACGGGAGAGGGGCTTGTAGCATTCCCGAGCAGCTTGAAGCGATCCGTTGGTTCCAACGAAGACATCTCCTGACCACGCGCAATCCACTACCGCAAGGCGTTCCAAAATCCTGCCATGGTTTCGCCTCCTCAGGTTCAAGGATATTCAAGGCCGGGTACATAATATCTATAGGGGTATTGGCTTATCGAGGAGGCTTTCCCCATTTTTCCGTTGAGGATGGCGGACAACCGGTCAATTCGATTTACATTGTCCTGTTATTGTGATATAGTTGGATAACGTCAGGAAAAGGGAAAACCCTCTGAAGAATTCTTCGTGGAAACGGGATGTGACGATAAAGTCTATGGAAGTCGATATCAGCAAGAATGTGAACTACGTATTGAAATTCGGACTGGCGGGACTGTTGCTCCTTGCTTTGGTGTCGGCGGGCGGCGTCTGGTATTTCCAGCGGGGCAATCGGACGATGACCGTGGCGGATGCCCAGATTAGCGGCAAGGTTGTTCATGCCAGGGCCCGGGCTGCGGGAAGGGTTACGGAACTACTGGTGGCGGATGGCGATTCGGTGGAGGCGGGGAAAATTGTGGCCCGGCTCCAGGTCCGTGTTTCGGAAGAGCAGCTTGCCCAACTGGAGAAGAATGTGGAGCTCACGAGATACAATCTCTCCGAACTGCAAAGTGGCGTTACAGTATCGCGACCCGTGTTTTCCAGCGTTGATTCGTCTTCGGCGGAGGAGGCACGAGCCCATATGGAGCGTATGGAGCAGCTTTTCGCGATGGGGGCCGTCAGCGCCCGTCAGCGGGATGAAGCGGCGGAGGCTTATGAGGCGGCCCTGGGGGCAAGTAGCTCTTTCCAGACGTATGTACAGGCGGCCAGTCCCCAGGCTATCCAGTTCGCCGAGATGCAGGTGCGACAGGCGGAGATGGCACTGGCCGCGGCACGGCAGGAATCCCAGGCTACGGATATTCCGGCACCGGTGGGCGGAACTGTGTATTTGAACGACGTGGCGGTGGACAGTGAGGTCCGGCCGGGTCAGATTATTATCAGCATCGGCGACGCCGCCAATCTCTGGCTGGAGGCGTACGTCGATCCTGAACGGGCGGACGCGTTGCGTTTGGGGCAATTCGTACGTTATACCGTGGATGGCAGAGAACTTACCGGTAGCATCGAGGACATCAGAACGCCCAAAGAGGAGGAGCCGGTGCCGGTCGGTCATACGGAAGGGGTAGCGCCGGAGAATCCCCATGCCGGCAAATACGTCGTCCGGATCTCGCTGCCGGAGAACCGCAGCTTTACGCTTCGGCCCGGCACCAGAGTCATCGCCAGGATATCTCTGGATTGAAGGGGTTTTTGAAAGGAAGGGGAGTCAACGATGAGTGTTTACCATTATGTTACGAAGGGAACCTGTTCCCGCTCCATTGATGTTGAGCTCGACGGCAAGACGATCAGGTGCGTCACATTTGAGGGAGGCTGTCCCGGTAATCTCTCGGGTATTTCCCGTCTCATCGAGGGGATGGATATCGATATGGTTATAAGCCGTTTCGCCGGTACCCGGTGTGGCAACCGGGAAACTTCCTGCCCGGATCAGCTTGCCAAAGCGTTGGCTGAGGCGTATGGAGCAGAACAGGGGGAGGCCGGTCATGCTCTTTGACAGCCATCTTCATACGCGCTTTTCCACTGATTCGGAAATGACGGCGTCCGCGGCGCTGGAGGCGGCTGCGCGCCAGAGGGTAGGGCTGGTTTTTACCGAGCATCTGGATTTCAGCTATCCCGGCGATAAGCAGTTCGTCTTTGATCCCCGGAAATACTGGCAAGCGTACGAGCCGCTCCGGGGAGAGAACCTGTCGCTGGGCGTGGAAGCCGGGCTTGTGCCTGGAGAGACAGAGCAGGTGGAAGCGTTCATCGACGCCGTGCCTTTCGATGAGGTTATCGGCTCCATTCATTTGGTCGATGGCCAGGACCTCTACGAAAAGAGTTGCTATGAAGGACAGGAGCAGACCGTGATGTACAGCCACTATTTTACATTGATGGCGGCGATGGTGCGGGAGAATTCCTTCATTGATGTCCTCGGCCATATCGATTACATCGCTCGTTATGCTCCCTATGAGGAGCCGGGCGTTCGTTACGAGCGATGGCCGGATGAGATCGATGACGTCCTTCGGGCCGTGGTCGCAACCGATACGATACTGGAACTCAACACCCGCCGTATGGGGGAGCAAAAGGCCCGGCAGGAGCTGGCGACGATTTTTCGTCGATACCGGGAACTGGGCGGGCGGATGGTAACCATCGGTTCCGATGCCCATGCGCCGGAGAATATTGCCGCTCATTTTTCCCTGGCACAGGATTTCGTTGACGCGCTTAACCTCGAGGTTGTGTCGTTCCAGAATCGGCGAGCTGTTAAGGCTTCGTGAATTATTTTTCAAAAAAACTTGACAGAGGATTCTACATGAGGTATTATAAATAAGCTGACTCGCAGGCATATTGCCTGAGGGCCGGTGGTGTTCCCTGAAAACTGAACAATGCAGAATGAATCATTTGTTGATTCAAGCCAGATGTGCGGGCCGGGGAAACGGAGACGTTTGCCCGGACCGGAAAAAGCAAGAGTTAGGAACTCAAAGCAGATGAGAAGAGCCATGAGGCTCTCTGATAGTTTATTGGAGAGTTTGATCCTGGCTCAGGACGAACGCTGGCGGCGTGCTTAACACATGCAAGTCGAACGGGGCTTATGTAGCTTGCTAGATAAGCCTAGTGGCAAACGGGTGAGTAACGCGTAGGCAACCTGCCCCTGGGACGGGGACAACATCCCGAAAGGGATGCTAATACCGGATGAAGCACGAACCTCGCATGGGGTGCGTGCTAAAGGTGGGTCAAACCACCGCCGAGGGATGGGCCTGCGTCTGATTAGCCAGTTGGCGGGGTAACGGCCCACCAAAGCGACGATCAGTAGCCGGTCTGAGAGGATGAACGGCCACATTGGGACTGAGACACGGCCCAGACTCCTACGGGAGGCAGCAGTGGGGAATCTTCCGCAATGGGCGAAAGCCTGACGGAGCAACGCCGCGTGGGTGAGGAA
>JAEEGN010000023.1 GCA_016280345.1 Selenomonadaceae bacterium
CTGACGCAAGGCTTCTTCAACATCATGGGCGACATCGTCAGGGACGCGGTCGAGCAGTCGGAGGCCAACTCCCTGCAGCTGGTCAACGCCTCCGCCGGCCTCTCCCCGGAGGAATTCGCCGAGTCCCTGCGGAAAAACGCGCGCAAGGTTTTCGACGACTGGAAGCAGCTCCACGTCAAGCTCCTGGTGAAATACAACGGTGACGTCGGCATTCGGTACAAGAATTTGCCAAGCCCCGACACCCCGACGGAATATTGATCCATCCGCGCGATCAGTCACCATCCCGCTACGTCAAAAAGCCCCGGAATCCCATCCTGCATGGGATTCCGGGGCTTTTTCCGTATATTGTTCCTCTCCCCTGACAGGAGGGTTCCCGGTGGCATGATGACTTTTGGCCAATCGTTGGCAAAATCCGTCCCGCCCGGAGGTGAATCCAGCCCCATGCAGTTACAGACATCGGCACCGGTGAACCGGGAGCTCATGTCGCCGCACTTTGCTTCCCTACGATTTTTCTCAGGGTTTCAAGTCCTTTTCCCAGCGAACGACCATCCATCTTGTCCAGCCCTGTGATCAGGGATAATTCGCCTCCAGCGCGTCGTGGAAACGATCCATATCCTCGGGCTTGACCTCAATGCGCCGGTCAAAGCGGATGGCCGCCATATATTCCAGGTCCTTCCGCATATTTTCCTCTTTTATAAATCATAATCTGCCTTCTTCGCGCCGTCAACGCTCGGCGTTGAGCGCATGCGTGAGGTTCTGAAGACGCGCAGGAATGCGGTGACGAAGATTCAGAATGAATGATGGTCCGCTTTCGATCAGAATATCAATGAGAAGTTGCTGAGGAAGTCGAAGGAAGGGACGACGGGAGCGAGGATGATGAGCGCGAGGAAGGGAGGACCGTTCACCGGACGGTTTCGCGCCCTCCCCGGAGGCAGAAGGAGAAATCGACGGATTGCGGTTCGGCGCTTAATCTGTTATAATGTATTCTATAAGCCAACGTCTTCGTAGCTCAGCTGGATAGAGCGACCGCCTCCTAAGCGGTAGGTCGGAGGTTCAAATCCTCTCGAGGACGCCAGACGATTCCCGGCGGCCTTTGGGCCGCCGTTTTTTATAACACGGAGAAACCCGGCACGACAAGATCCTTGACGGATGAAAGGGAGGACGAGGCGATGAAAAAGATTTTGACCGGCGTCTTGACAGGACTTTTGCTTTTGGCCATGCTACCGGCGGCGTTGGCGGGGAACGCGGCCTGGCCGCCGGCGTCGGGCGTATATCAGCGGGTGAACCAAATGGGTGCCGCCAACGGCATCCTGAAAGTGTTTCACCGGCCGGAAGGGATATTCATCAGCATACTCGCGCTGGATTACGACGGGGACGAAAGTGGGCTGATTCCCGCCATGGAACGGGGTGGCGCGGCCCGGCTGAACGGGGCCGGCCGGCTGCAGATGGAGCCGACGGACGCGGAGGCGGCGCTGCCCTTCATGATTGCGACGATGGCCACCGAGGACGGCGACGAGACAAAGCAGTGCCGTTTCCCGGCGAATGCGTATTACCGCGTGACAACGGAACAGGGCGCGATGATCGTCGAAGCGCTGAACAGGATCGACTGGAACGAGACGGTGCCGCTGGACGGGCGATACGTCCTGACCACGGCGGACCCGGTTGTCGATGAGGCCCTGGCGGCCTATGCCGTGACGTGTTTTGCCAACACCGTCCTCCACGTTTGGGACTATTCCCGGGCTGACCGCTGGGCGTTCGATATTCAGCCGGCAGGGTGGCACGAAAGCATTGGCCGCCTGCCGCCGGTGATGCAGGTCGACGTGTATTTCCAAACGGAAAAGCCGCGGGGCTCGTTCCTCGGGACCAATGATCTGAGCGCGGTGTACCGGATCCTTCCGGAGCCGCCGGTCAGCCTGGTGGGCAAGGACGGCGCCCGGGGTTGATTCCCGGGGAATCGGACGGAAAGGAGGATTCGCTGCATGGCGAAAAGCAATTTGACGACGCTCTGCTACATCGAGCGCGACGGAAAATACCTGATGATGCACCGCACGAAGAAGGAGGGCGACATCAACCGGGACAAGTGGGTGGGCGTCGGCGGCCACTTCGAGCCGGACGAATCGCCGGAAGAATGCCTGTGGCGGGAAGTCCGGGAGGAAACGGGGCTGACGCTGACGGCACACGTTCTGCGCGGCATCGTCACCTTCCTTTCCGACCGCTGGCCGACGGAATACATGTTCCTCTACACCGCCGAAGCGACAGGCGAGCCCGGCCTCTGCGACGAGGGGACGCTGGAATGGGTGGAGAAACCGGCCGTCTATACGCTCCCCATCTGGGAAGGGGACAAGATCTTCTTCCGCCTGTTGGAGACAAGGGAGGGGTTCTTCTCCCTGAAACTCCGCTATGAGGGCGATCGGCTGGCGGAAGCCGCCCTGGACGGCGAAACGCTTCCTGTTTCGTGACGAGTTATGTGATTCGGTGAGAATATGTAAAAAGAAGCTGTCGCATGAAGGGAGATGATTCAATTCATGGACAGCCTCTTTTTTTGTTGGCGTAATAAACCAAATCGAAATCGAGTCCGCGCTTCTCCAATACCATGCCGGCCGGCGGCTAGGTGCCGGGCAGGTCATGGCGGCGCTCGACGACGCGCAGGCGCAGCCGCAGACCGAGGGCGCCGATCAAGAGGCCGGCGATGAGGCCGGCCCAGTAACCGTAAGGGCCGAGGCCGGTGAAGCGGGCCAGCGCCCAGCCGGCGGGAAGGCCGATGCCCCAGTAGGAGAGCATCGCCAGGTAGAAGGCGGCGCGGACGTCCTTGTAGCCGCGCAGCGCGCCCTGCAGCGGCGCGTTGACGCCGTCCGCCAGCTGCATGACGACGGCGTAGCCGAGAAAGACGATGAGGCGTTCCTTCACCGCCGGGTCGGAGGTGTAGAAAGCAGCGATGTCCCCGGCGCTTCGGGCAGCGACGGCGGCGAGGGTACCGGCGGCGATCAGGGACAGGCCCCAGGCGAGGCGGGTGTACTGGCGGGCGTCGGCCGGGCGGCGGGCGCCGGTCTCATAACCGACGAAGATGGTGAGGGCCAGGGAAATGCTGAGGGGGACTACATAGGCCACGGAGGCGAAGTTCATGGCCGCCTGGTGCGCCGCCATGATCGTCGTGCCGTAGGCTGCCATCAGCAGCCCCACCACGCCGAATATGCTGGCCTCGCAGAACATCGTGCTGCCGATGGGCAGACCGACGCCGAGCTGCTTCTTCCACTCGCGGCCGTCCAGGGGCGGCAGGTCGGAGAAAACACGGTAGCGGCCGAAAGGCACGGTGTGGGTGACGGTCAGGGTGTAGAGGACGAAGTCGAGCCCGAAGGCGACGGCGGATCCCATACCGGCGCCGGCGCCGCCAAAGGCGGGCAGCCCGAAGGGACCGAACATGAAGACGTAGTTCAGGGCGATGTTTATGGGAACGATGGCCAGCGTGATGAGCATGGTGAGGCGCGTGGCCCCGTGGGAATCCATGAGGTTCCGCAGCACCAGCGACAGGAAGAAGGGCGCGATGCCGAGGGACAGGGCGGCGAGATAGCGACAGGCGATGGCCTCGACGCGCGGCGCCAGCGCCAGGCGCGGCAGCAGGAGCGGCACGGCGATATAGCCCAGCAGCAGGAACACCGCCGCCAATCCCAGGGACCAGTAAAAGCCCTGCTGCACGATGCGGCGGATGCGCTCTTTCTTCCCGGCCCCGTAAAGCTGCGACAGCACCGGCGTCAACCCGGAGATGATGCCGATGGCCAGGCAGAAGAACGGCATCAGGAGGTTCGCCGCCACGGCGACGCCGGCCAGGTCCTCCCGGCTGATGTGCCCGGCCATGACGGTATCGAAAAAGCCGGTGGCGAAGATGGCCGCCTGGGATACGAAGATGGGCAGCAGCACCGAGAGAAGCTGTCCCGCTTTTTCCCGGCGGGAATTCGTCTTTTTCATGCGCCGTCAGTCCGTTTCCTCCCCGGCGGCGCAGACGCGGTCCTTGCCGGTCTGCTTTGCCCGGTAGAGGGCGTCGTCCAGAGCCCGGTAGAAGGCGGTGAAGGAGCCGTCGGCAGGGAACTCCGCCACCCCCAGGCTGGCAGTGACGCGCTTGCCGTCCGGCAGCGTGTAGCCCTCGAACAGTGTGCGACGGATGTCCTCGGCGATTTCCTTCGCGTCAGCCAGCGCCGTCCCCGGCAGGATGGCGATGAATTCCTCGCCGCCCCAACGCCCGGCGGCGCCGCGCTGCCCGACACACTGCTTCAGCACCTTCCCCGCCCAGCGCAGCGTCTCGTCTCCCACCGCGTGGCCGTAAGTATCGTTAACCCGCTTGAAGTTGTCGAGGTCGAGCATGACAGCGGAGAGGCAGCACTCCTCCGGCCGCTTCCCCGACAGGGCCTTCTGCAGGATGGACTCGATTTCCCCGCGGTTGTAAAGCCCCGTCAGCCGGTCCTGCGTCGCCAGCTCCAAGAGCCGGCGGTTCGCCGTCTCCAACTCCGCCGACGTCACCGCCACGAAGTTCGCCAAGTGCTGCACCAGGCGCATAGTGCCGGTAAGCTGCTTCGGCGGCGGCGGGGGCGGCATCTGCGGCGGACGCGAGGCTTCCCGCGGCCCCTCGCGGAAGGAGACCGACACCAGCGTCATATTGAGCATCGCCACGTCCTCGCCGTCGCGGCGTCCCACTTCACCCTGGACGTAGAGCCCGGCATTGGGGGCGATTATCTGGAAGGGGCGGAGTTCCTGATTCGCGTCCTCCTGGAGGAAGATGCGCCGGGAGATACAACTGAAAAGCAGGATGGCCTCCGGCTCGAAGGTCATGATGTCCATGCGGACGCCATAAGAGGCATCCAGTATCTCGTTGGGGTCGCCGTAGGCCAGCCGCACCTTCTCTCCCAGCCGGCAGTCGGCGCCCACGAGCAGCGCCCCCTCCGGCGTTGCCCGGTAGGGCAGGCGCAGCATCCGGCCGTCGCCGCGCTCCAAGAGGAGCGGGAAGAGCAACTTTTCCAGCGCGAAATCCTCCTGCGAGGCCGAGAGGTATTTCTTGTAAATCTGACTCGCCGGCTGATGGTTGAATTCGGTAATGACGTTGTCGGCTTCCATGGCGGTGATCCGGAAGCACGGACCCAGCGGCCGCCAGCCCAGCGTCAGGTTGACGCGGATATGGAGCTCCTCTCCGGAAAAACAGACGACGACAACGCCCTCATGCAGCACGCGGTTCCCGGCGAAAACGTACTTGCTGAGGTCATCCGTATCGCCTGCGGCGCCGCCAAAAACGGGCAAATCCTTCGGGAAATCGTTGAGAGCGTCCAGGAATTCATAGGCCCGGCTGTCGTTGACGGAGAGCAGGAGCTCCAGCCCCGCCAGCGACGGCAGCGACCGGCACGATTCCCGCAGAGACGCCACCGCCTCCGCCGGCGACATGGCGGTGAAATCGACGAGATGCGCCTGCACGTTCGCTTCCCGGAAGACCATGAAACTCAGGATGGTGGTGCGCAGCGACATGGCCCCGGAAAGGATCTCCCCTGAGGTAGAGCTGCCGACGACAACCGCCTCCGGCAGGGCCGCCCGTACCCGCGCTACGAGAGAGAGGGCCGCCGCCTCGGGCCAGCCGGAAAAGACGGAAACCAGGACGGCGGAGGCGTTTTCCGGGCACACCTCCCGGAACGCCCGCAGGCAGGCGTTGAAATCATCGGCGTTTTTCAGATAGAAAGATATCTGCTTCATGACGCAAGGCCCTTTCTCATACTGCTGTCATATAGTCAAAGCTGGAAGTCGATACGGTAGAGCTTCTCGCTGCGATCGTCATAGACGAGGACCTGATTGCCCTCCATGGCGCAAAGGGCAAACGGGCGCATATTGAACCGCGTCTCCCCCAAGACCTGGGTGGTCTTGCGGTCGAGGATGCGGAACAGCCCCTTGGAGCCGCAGTGGATGACGTAGTCCTTGGTGACGGCCCAGCCCCGGGGCAGCTCCGGGACGCCCTCGTAGCGGCGGATTTCCTTGCCCTTCCGGTTGAAGGCGATGAGTATCGGGATGCCCGGCGTGTTTTCCTTCAGTTTCCTGATGACGCAGCGCAGGAAGATCTCCTCCGCTTCGGCGCAGACGAGCCGCAACGTGACCTTCGTGAGCTCCGGGGTCAGCTTGTAGTTCTTGATGACGTCGCGGGCATCGCTGAACGTGGCCCCGTCGAGGTTGACGGCCTTCAGCGACACCCCCCGCAGGTAGAAGAACTCCGACGTCCCCGCGACGCCGGCCATTTCGCCCGGCCAGGGATCGCCGAGGACAAGGGCCTTGCCGTCGTAGATGGCGGTCTTGTGCTCGTCGGCGGAGCGGTAGAGCACGACGCGGCCGTTGTCGGCGAGGTCGTCCACGCTGCCGCTCTCCCCGATGGCCGTGAGATCCGAGATGGTATCGCCCTTCATGGTCACCTTGTAGAGCTCTGAGGGTTTCGTGCCGCCGTGGAAGTAAATGGTATTCCCGATGACGGCGAGGCGTCCGGTGCGAATCTTCTTGGCAAGGTTGACGCCCGTGAGCTCGTAGGCGTTGATTTCACGCTGGCCAAGGGTCGCGGTCATGGAAGGCTTCGCGCCGGCGGATTGAGTCGCCGGGGCGACGGGGGCGTCCTTCGCCGCACTGTCGCCGCTGCCGCCGCCGCAGCCGCTCAAAAGCGACGCCGCCAGGAATGCCGCCGCCAGGCCCCAGGCCATCCGTTTCCCCATGCTGAACACTCTCCTCCGGCGGGCTTCGCCGCCCTCATATTCGCCGGCCCGGGGCCGGGTTTTCCTTCATTATAGGAAATACTTTGGATATTGTAAATACGCAGCCGCTTTCAATGCAGCTTCTTCTTCAGCGACGGGTCCAGCGGGACCTCCTGCACCGCCACGGCCATCGCCCGCATTTGCTCCGGCGTATGGGCGGCCCAGGCGCGCTGGACGCTTTGGGCGAAGTCCGCCGCCACCGGGGGGCGGAGCGTCTGCCGCTGCACCGCCGCCCGCAGACAGGCCATGAAATCGTCGTTCAGCGTCACCTGGCGCATCGCCAGCAGGATTTGCAGCCGGGTGTCCACCAGATAGAGGTGCAGCGTGGGATCGGCCAGGCTCTTCTCCGTCGGCCGCTGCTCCGGCTTCAAAAGGTGCAGGCCCAGCGGCGCGTCGCCCCAGCCCTCCTTGAAGATGCCGTCCATGCGGTAGAGGAAGAACAGCACCCCCTCCGCCTCGCAGAGGGCCAGCTCCATCGCCCCGGTGCGGAAGGCCTCAACGGCGACGACATCCGCCCGGGAAAGCTGGAGAATGAACATGAGGCCGTTGGCGTCCGCCTGGATCATGCCACCGTCGCCCATAGCGCGAATCGGCAGCGGAAAAGGCTCCCCTGCCTGGAAATTCATACCGTCCATCGCCGCGTCTCCTTCCCGCTGGCATTATGCCAATCCATGTAAAACAGAACTACGTCTGAAAAACCTGTTTTCTACAATAATGATAGCGGAAAAAACAGGATTGTGCAACGATTTTCGCCGGAGAAAACGCCGCGAGAATTGAGTTCGGCCAAAAAATGTGATAGACTATGGTGTCAGGAACTGTTTCGATATGAGGGGGAGCGGGCATGAAGTATTTTATGGTGGACGCCTTTACCGACCGCGTCTTTGGCGGGGGCCCGGCGGGAATCGCGGTGGTGGGCCGCTGGCCGGCCGACGCGGTGATGCGGGAGATCGCCCGGGAAACGAATCTCCCGGCGACGGTCTTTTTGCAGGCCCGGGCCGACCACGACTATGACCTGCGCGCCTTCCTGCCGGGGGGTGAGGTCCCGCTCTGCGGCCACGGAACGCTGGCGGCGGCCTTCTGCCTGTTCCGCTTCCTCGACCCGGGCCGGGCGAAAGCCGTCTTCCATACAAAGCGGGGGCTGATTCCGGCAACGAAGGAAGATGGCGGCTGGATCTCGCTGACGATGCCCTCCATCCCGGTAGAGCCGGTGGAGAATACGCCGGCGATGGTGGAGGCCCTGGGCATTGAGCCCGCCGGGGCCTACCTCGGTGAGCAATACCTGTTCCTCTTCGAGCGCGAGGAGGAAGTGGCGGCGCTGACACCGGACTTCGCGGCGCTGGCGGCGCTGCCCGAAGGCCAGGGCGCTTTCGTCGCCGCCCCCGCCGCCGGACCGGACTGCGACATCGTCTGCCGCGCCTTCTGGCCCAAGCTCGGCGTGAACGAGGACCCGGTCTGCGGCGTCATGCACTGCCACCTCTTCCCGCTCTGGGCGGCGCGCATGGGCAAGGCGGAGCTCGTCTCCCGCCAGCTCTCGCCCCGCGGCGCCACGGTGCGCGGCAGCGTGCAGGGCAACAACGTCATCCTGCGCGGGCAGGCAGCGCTGTTCCAGAAGGGCGAGATCTTCGTCAGCGAGTGATATAAGGAGGAACGACTGCCATGTCATACGAAGGCGTGAAAGCCTACTTTGCGGCGGCCGGCCTCGGCGACCGGGTGGCGGTACAGGCCCAGGCGGCGGACACGGTGGAGCACGCCGCTCAGGCCATCGGCTGCCGACCGGAGGAGATCGCCAAGTCCATGCTGTTCCTGGTGAGCGGTCAGCCCGTCATCATCGTCATGGCCGGCGACGCCAAAGTGAACAGCAGCAAATTCAAGGCGGCGTTCCACGAGAAACCGGTCTTCGTCCCGCCGGCGGAGGTCCCGGAGCGGACGGGCCACGTGCCCGGCGGCGTCTGCCCCTTCGCGCTGAAAGCCGGCGTCGCCGTCTATCTCGACGAATCCCTGCGGCGGTTCGCCGAGGTCCACGCCGCGGCGGGCAGCCCCGAAAGCACGGTGCGCCTGTCGCTCTCCGAGCTGGAGCATCACGCCGCGCCCCGGGGCTGGGTTGACGTGGGCAAGGGCTGGCAGAGCGCCGGCGTATAGCCGCGCCGAAACCGCGGCGAAGGGCGGCGGATTCCGGGGCCCTCCCCCGCATTCACGCCAGGCGTCGCGCCGGGACCCGCAGCCACGCCGTTCGCGTCCGCGATACGCCGCTTCGGTATCGTGCCCCGGAAAGCGCCAGTTTGTACCGAAATCCGATGCCATATTTACCTGTAAAAGGAGTGTGTTTTCCATGAAAGATGTCGTTGAAATGCTGCACGCGAGCCGGACCTTTTTCCTGGCGACGGAGGGGGACGGCGTACCCCATGTGCGTCCCTTCGGCGCCGTCGTGCGCTATGACGGGCGCGTTTGGTTCTGCACCAACGACAAGAAAGCGGTGGCAAAGCAGATCAAGGGCAACCCCAACGTCGAGATCGCGGCCATGGCGGCGGAGCCGCCCCAGTGGATCCGCATCACCGGCAAGGCGGTCTTCGAGGAGAATCAGGGCGCCAAAGACGCCATGTTCGCTTTCATGCCCCAGCTGAAGGAAATGTACGCGAACGAGATGGACCATTTCAAGGTGTTCTACCTGAAGGACGCCGCCGCGAAACTCTGCCGCATTGACGGCGTGCTGCTGGAAGAACTGTCCGTATAACAGGAGGTGTCCGGAATGATCCGATTTGCCCATACGAATTTCAACGTGCTGGATCTCAAACGCAGCCTGGATTTCTACCGGGAGGCCCTGTCGCTGACGGAGGCGCGGCGCATTGAGGGCAGCGACTTCACCATCGTGTACCTGGAGGACCCGGCGAAGACCGGGTATCTGCTGGAGCTCACCTGGAACTGGGACCGCAAGAAACCCTACGATCTGGGCGAGGCCGAGTTCCATCTGGCCTTCACCACCGACGATTTCGACGCGATGCACGAAAAGCACCGGAAGATGGGCTGCATCTGCTACGAAAACCCGGAAATGGGCATCTATTTCATCAAAGACCCCGACGGCTACTGGCTGGAAGTCCTGCCGGAATAACCCGCCGGAACAACCGTCAAGGGCTTTCTCCGTCATCCGCCGGGGAAGGCCCTTTTCTCCGCCCCGCGGAATTCCCGGATCCCATCCAATGAAAGAGAGGACTGTCCCCATGCTGACCATCGCCCTGGCCCAGATCCCCGTCATCCCCGGCCGCCCGGACAAGAACACCGCCACCATCCTCCGCCACATCGACGACGCCCGCGCCGCCGGCGCCGACCTCGTCATCTTCCCCGAGCTGGCCGTCCCCGGCTACCTGCTGGGCGACGTCTGGGAGCAGCCGGCCTTCCTCGACGACTGCGCCGCCTGCGGACAGGAAATCATCGACGCCGCCATGGGCATCACCGTCATGTTCGGCAACGTCGCCCTCGACCGCGAGAAGCGCAACCCCGACGGCCGCGTCCGCAAATACAACGCCTTTTTCACCGCCCAGGACGGTTTTCTCATCGGCCCCGACGATATGCCCTACCCCTTCGCCGTCAAGACGCTGCTCCCCAACTACCGCGAGTTCGACGACAGCCGCTACTTCTTCAGCCTGCCCCGTCTCGCCGCCGAGCTCGGGCGCGCCCCGGAGGACCTGCTGTCGCCGGTGCGCTTTATGGTGCGGGACCAGCGATACAGCGTCGGCTGCCTGCTCTGCGAGGACGGCTGGAGCGACGACTACGGCCTCTCCCCCTTCGCCGCCATCCGCCGGAAAGGGCCGGTGGATTTCTTCGTCAACATCTCCGCCTCCCCCTACACCCTGGGAAAGAACGGCAAACGCCACCGCGTTTTCGGCCGGGAGGCGAAGGAAAGCGACGCCCCGGTGCTCTACGTCAACAACATCGGCCTCCAGGACAACGGCAAGACCGTCTATACCTTCGACGGCGCCAGCGCCGTTTATGACCGTCAGGGCACCCTGCGCCGGTCGCTGAAGCCCTTCGCGCCGGGTCTCGACGTCTTCGCCCTCGACGCCATCGGGGACAGCCCCGCCATCGAGCCGGCGGCGGACGACGGCATCGCCGGCGTCTGGCAGGCCCTCTCCTTTGGCGTCCGGGAATTCCTGGCCCGCATCGGCATGAAGCGCGTCGTCGTCGGCGTCTCCGGCGGCATCGACTCCGCCGTCACCGCCGCCCTTTACGCCGACGCCATCGGCCCCGAAAACGTCCTGCTCGTGAACATGCCCAGCCGCTTCAACTCCGACACCACCAAAGACCTGGCCCGGAGGCTGGCGGCGAACCTCGGCTGCCGCTACGCCGTGGCCCCGATCCAGGAGTCCGTCGAGCGCACCGTCCGCCAGATCGAGGAGACGCCTTTCACGGACCTCGCCGACGGCGGGGAAACGCGCCTGACACTCTCGCCGCTGGCCGTCGAGAACATCCAGGCCCGGGACCGCTCCGCCCGGCTGCTGGCCGGATTCGCGGCGGCCTTCGGCGGCGGCTTCACCTGCAACGCCAACAAGGCCGAGACCACCGTCGGCTACTCCACCCTTTACGGCGACCAGAGCGGCTTCCTGGCGGCCCTGGCCGACCTCTGGAAGCATCAGGTCTATGACCTCGCCCGTTACCTCAACGACACCGTCTACGGCCGCGAAGTCATCCCCGCCGCCTCCCTCACCATCGTCCCCAGCGCCGAACTCTCCGACGCCCAGGACGTGAATCAGGGCCAGGGCGATCCCCTGCGTTACCCCTACCACGACTACCTCTTCCGCGCCTTCATCGAGCGCTGGCAGAAAGCCGCCCCCGAGGACGTCCTCCAATGGTACGCCGACGGCGTACTGGAGCAACAGATTGGCTGCGCCCCCGGCCTCGTCGCCCAATACTTCCCCACCCCGGCCGATTTCATCGCCGACCTCGAACGCTGGTGGAACCAGTTCTGCGGCCTGGCCGTCGCCAAACGCCTCCAGGCCCCGCCCATCCTCGCCGTCAGCCGCCGCGCCTACGGCTTCGACCACCGCGAAGCCCAGAACGGCCCCTACTACACAAAAAAATACCGCGCCCTCAAAGCGCGGCTTCTGACAATCGGAGAACACACCCCGCGGTTGGAAGGATAACCCGAGGCCCATTACCGGCAGATTCGGCCGCTAGTCAATAAAATTTCCATGATACAATAACGAAAAAATTTCCCCACATCATAGTCGTTCCCAGTGAGATGAAATTTCCTGCCATTTGTTTCATTTTTCTCCTCCCCGTCGAAGGCGCCCCTTTTTCAAACATCTTTTCGCCGAAGCGCCTGCCTGTTAAATTCTCGTAAATTCATCCGTATTGCGCGAACAAAACCAAATAAAACTACGACGCCACCCCCCGGAGCGAAATCCGCAAACTCCTTATATCGCAAGGGTTCTCACCATTTTTCCCTTTTCCCGTGACAAATTTCAGAATCCATAATACTGTAATAAAAATTATTTAGATTCTATATGAAATCCGTCGGGTATCTGCCAAAATGTCCCTTCTTCCCCTCCCCCGACGGCAAACAAAAACGCCCCCTTTCTGAACGGTTGTTCTCCTCCGTTCGGGCCGGGGCGTTCTGTTATTCCCAATAAAAAACTCCCCGCCTATCCGATGGCCGGGAGAACATATCGTCCGATTCGCTTGTCTTTGTACAGGAAGCCCGACACTGGCAAAGGCGTCCTTTTGCCAGTGCCTTTTGCGTGGCCGGGCGCCGCGGCGCCCGGGGGAGAAGGGCTTTGCCTCCGGATGACGGAGCACCCTTCCGTTTCAGAAGATCCAGAGGACGATCTGATAAACTGCCGAGCCCAGAAGGGCGGTGCAGGGAATCGTCATGACCCAGGCCATGAGCATCTGCTGGGCTACCCCCCAGCGAACCGCCCGGATTCGCTTGGCGGTGCCGACGCCCATGATGGAGCCGGAAACGACGTGCGTCGTGCTGACCGGCAGGTGCAGGAGCGTGGCCGAGAAGATGACGAGGGAGGAGTTGAGGTCGGCGGCGAAGCCGCTGATGGGTTCCAGTTTGAAGATCTTGCCGCCGATGGTCTTGATGATGCGCCAGCCGCCGGTGGCGGTGCCGATGGCCATGGCGATGGCCGCCAGCATTTTCACGTAGAAGGGAACCTCGAAGACGTTGATGTAGCCGCCGCTCAGAAGCGCCAGGGTAATGATGCCCATGGATTTCTGGGCGTCGTTGGAACCGTGAGAGAAGGCCATCGAAGCCGCCGAGAGCAGCTGCATTTTCTTGAACCGCTCGTTCAGGATATACGGCGAACATCGGCCAAAGATCAGGTAGAGCAGACGCATGACGAGGTAGCCGGAAACGATGGCGATGACGGGCGAAAGGACCAGCGACAGGACGATGCGCCCGATGCCATGGAAGTTCAGCCCGCTCTCGCCGACGGAGACCATTACGGCGCCGATGAGCCCGCCCACGAGGGCGTGGGAGGAACTGCTGGGCATCGCCGCCCACCAGGTCACGATATTCCAGATGATGGCACCGGCCAGAGCGGCGATGATGACGTGTTCGTCCACATGGGCCGCGGAGCTCACGATGTCAGCGCCGATGGTCTTGGCGACGCCGGTGGAGTACATGGCGCCGAGGAAGTTCAGCACCGCCGCCATCATGATGGCGTGGTTGGGCGCGATGGCCCGGGTCGAGACCGAAGTGGCGATGGCGTTGGCCGTGTCGTGGAAGCCGTTGATGAAATCAAACACGAGGGCCAGGCCGATGACCGTGAATATCAGGATCTGAAACTCAGGCATATTTCATCACCACGCCGCGGATCATGTCGGAGATGTCCTCGCAGTGATCCATCGTGTCTTCCAGCTTTTCCAGGATATCCTTCCACTTGATGAGGTCGATGGGATCCTTCACGTTGGCGAAGAGGTTGGCGATCTCCTGGCGGTAAACGCGGTCCCCCTCGCTCTCCAGCTTGCTGATCTTGTGGGTGGTCTCCAGAATCTGCACCCGGTTCTTCTTGATGTCCTTCAGCAGGGAGAAGGCCTTGATGATCTCCTCCGTCGCCTCCAGAAGCAGTTTCGTCATCGCCGCCGCCCCCTCCTTCACGGGGCCGACACGGTAAATCACGATCCGTTGCAGCGTGCCCTGGAGGAAATCCACGCCGTCGTCGAGGCCGTTGGCCAGAGCGAAGATGTCCTCGCGGTCGATTGGCGTGATGAAGGTCTGGTTCAGGCGGTCGAGAATCTTGTCGTTGACGGCGTCGGCCTCATGCTCGAGGTCGATGATTATTTTCATCTTCGCGTCCGCAGTCGAAGCGTCCTGCATGACCTCGTCCATGACCAGCGCGCCCTTGTAGAAATACTCGGCGCTCTCGACAAAGAGGTCGAAGAACTCATTATTCTTATTCTGGAAGTTAAACATCGGGGCCCTCCTGCTCATGCACGTCCCAATCCGAACATTCCATCTCATCTATATCTGTTCGTTCACCGCTCCTACTATATCATTATTTTTCCGATTCTTCAATGCTCTTTTTTCCGAGATAAGACAGTCGTTCTGTTAGGGGCGGCTGGTACGATTTCGCCGCGTCCGCCGGGCGGTGGCCGGGAACCGGGGCGTCTTTACCGTCTGGAGTCCAGCATTGCCACCAGGTCGTCGTAGTCCTTCTTTATCTGGCTGTATTCCTCGGCGATCTGGCGGGCCGCCAGCACGCC
>JAEEGN010000188.1 GCA_016280345.1 Selenomonadaceae bacterium
CCTGAAGGGAAGGCTCAAAGTCGAAGGAAGGAAGGTACGGATTCTGGCACAGCCCTAGATTCAATCCCGGCAAATCCTGTGCGCGGTTCTACGGCGCACAGCACCGATCTTATCAAAGAGGAGTGGTGATGTGATATGAAGATCAAACGGGCGCTCCTGAGCGTTTCGGACAAGACAGGCATCGTGGAGTTTGCCAGAAAACTCGCGGCCGCGGGGGTGGAAATCGTCTCCACCGGCGGCACCATGCGGGCCATCAAGGAGGCGGGCATTCCCGTCATCTACGTCAGCGACGTCACCGGTTTCCCCGAGATTATGGACGGCCGGGTGAAGACGCTGAACCCTTACATCCACGGCGGCATCCTGGCGGTGCGGGACAATCCCGGCCACCAGAAGGCGCTGGCGGAGCACAAGATTACCCCCATCGACCTCGTGGCGGTAAACCTCTACCCCTTCCGGGAAACGATTGCCAAGCCCGGCGTGGCGCTTGCCGAGGCCATTGAGAACATTGACATCGGCGGCCCGGCGATGATTCGCGCCGCGGCGAAAAACTTCAAATTCGTCACCGTGGTGACAAATCCTGCCCGCTATGACGATATCGCCGCCGCCGTTCTGAAAGACGGTTGCGTCAGCGGCATGATGCGCCTGGAACTGGCCCAGGAGGCCTTCCGGCACACCGCGGAATACGACGACTGTATCCAGAAATACCTGCGGGAGCAGACCACGAAATAAGGAGCAAGCTCATATGAACATTCTACTGATCGGCAGCGGCGGCCGCGAACACGCCCTGGCCTGGAAGCTCAAGGAAAGCCCTCTCGCCGGCAAGCTCTACGCCGTTCCCGGCAACCCCGGCATCGCGGAAATCGCCGAATGCGTCGCCGGCGTCGATATCAACGACAACGACGCCCTGGTGAAGCTGGCGAAGGAGAAGGATATCGGCCTCGTGGTCGTCGGCCCCGAGGTGCCGCTGATGAACGGCGTCGTGGACGCCATGACAGAGGCGGGCATCAAGGCCTTCGGACCGACGAAGGCGGCGGCGGAACTGGAAGGTTCGAAGGTCTATGCCAAGGTCATCATGCGCCGTTACAAGATTCCCACCGCCCGCAGCGAGGTTTTCAGCGATCTCAGCCGGGCCCATGTCTATGTGCGGCAGATGCGTACCCCCTTCGCCATCAAGGCCGACGGGCTGGCGGCGGGCAAAGGCGTCATCCTGACGAAGACGGCGGACGAGGCGGTGGCGGCCCTCGATCTCATGATGAAGGAAAAAGCCTTCGGCGACGCCGGAAACCGCGTCGTCATCGAAGAATTCATGGAGGGCGAGGAAGCCTCGGTGCTGGCCTTCACCGACGGCGAGACCATCATCCCCATGGTGTCCTCCCAGGACCACAAGCGGGCCCACGACGGCGACGAGGGGCCGAATACCGGCGGCATGGGAACTTACGCCCCGGCCCCGGTGATGACGCCGGAACTCATGGCCGAAGTCACGGAGAAGATACTGAAGCCCGTCATCGCCGGCATGAAGCAGGAGGGCCGTCCTTACAAGGGCTGCCTTTACGCCGGCCTGATGATCACGAAGCAGGGCCCGAAGGTCGTGGAGTTCAACGCCCGCTTCGGCGATCCGGAAACGCAGGTGGTGCTGCCGCTCCTGAAGAGCGATCTGGTGGAAACCATGCTGGCCTGCGTGGACGGTACGCTGGCCGGAAAGCCCATCGAATGGGCGGACGGAGCGGCCGTCTGCGTCGTCATGGCATCGGGCGGCTATCCCGGCAGTTACGAAAAAGGCAAGGAAATCACCGGCCTCGACGCGGCGAAAGCGGCGGGCAGTCTCGTCTTCCACGCCGGTACCAAGGCGCAGGGCGACAAGATTGTTACCGGTGGCGGCCGCGTCCTCGGCGTCGTTGGCCAGGGCGCGGACATCAAAGCCGCCGTGGCGAAAGCCTACGAAGGCGTCGACGCGATTCACTTTGACGGCGAATTCCATCGCCGCGACATCGCCCACCGGGCCCTGGCGCGTCTGTCCTGACGTCATTTCCCGTTACCGACAAAACCCCCGGCTGCCCTGAACAGCCGGGGGGGTTCCTATCCGATTCCTCACCCGTTATCTCCCAACAACAGCCGTCCCCTTGTAATTTCCGCGCTCCACAAGTTATCCACAGATGTTGTCCACATATCCACCGCTTGCCTGGTGAATAACATGGAATATCATGATGACAATATCTAAATGCGTATTGATCCGAGACCGAATGGAGCTTCCCCTGGTGGAAAAATACACGCATCGGATCATGCCGCGTATGCAGGCGTTGGTACGAGGCTTGGGCATGCTACAGGCACCGGACGGAATCAGACAACGGTTCCGCCCCCTCGGGCTCAAACCACCTGGATCATTTGCGGGCATATTTTGCGCGCACCCAAGCGGCGGATTGATCAACCGGCCGCGCATCAGCGCCACCTACAGCCATCGGCATACAAAAAACAGTCCCCTGTATCCCGTCAACGTGAGATACAGGGGCGTTTTTCATGGCTTTTGCCCGCTTGCGCCTCGGCACAATGCTTCAATTATCGGGACGCACGCTGGTTGTCCGGCGAATTGCGACGTATAGGGAGGCAGCCAGAAGCACCGCCTTTCGTTGCCGCTGATAACAACAAAAAAGGGAACCCCAACGGTTCCCCTCTCCTGCTGGTGCTCAAACAGCGACTCGAACGCTGGACCCCCACCATGTGACGATGGTGCTCTAACCAACTGAGCTATTTGAGCAGAATTAAAATAAAAGGCTGGCAAAAACCAGCCGGGTTCGCAAGTGGTGCGCTGTGCAGAAATCGAATCTGCGACCCCCACCATGTCAAGGTGATACTCTAACCAACTGAGCTAACAGCGCATTTCAACAATGGATATTATAGCCGATTTTCCCGCTTTTGGCAAGGGGGGAACGCAAATTTTCTCAAAAAACTTTGCTTCTCCCCGCCCCTGTCCAGCCTCCCGGTCCGCGGAAAAGCGGACGGCACGGTCCCGTCCGCCTCCCAGGCCAGCCTATCGGCCGCCGTATTTCTTCTCGATTTCCTCCAGGCGCTTCTGATGGCGCTCCAATTCCTTTTGCAGCTCAAACTCCCGCAGGGGCTTGTGATTCTTGAGATGTTTATAGATCAACCGCACCCGCCGTTCGTGCTCCTTGTTCTCGATGTCCAGGGCCCGCTCGTAGTTCATGGGCTCCGGCTTCTGGCGGGGCTTGGGCGGTGGCCGCCGCGTCTTGGGCGCGGCCAGAACCATACCGGAATCCAAAGGCGAGGGAAACGACGCCTGTCCGCTGAAAAGCAAGAGACCGGCAAAGAAAGCCGCTGCCAGCTTTTGTCCCTTCATCTCCCCTCGCCTCCCTCTTCGTGCTGCGTCGCCCCACCGTCAACCAACGGTACCGGCACGCCGGCGCCGGACCTGCTGTCTGCCGGCGATGCTTCGCTCTTTTATCCCTCGTCCTTTTCCTCCGCCTTCGTCTCGTGCAGGCAGCAGTTCTTGTACTTCTTGCCGCTGCCGCAGGGACAGGGATCGTTCCGCCCGACCTTCTTCTTCCGTCGGCCCGCGGCTGGCGCTTTCTCCTCCTCCGGGTCGAGCTTGCCCGAGACCATTTCCTCCGGCGTATGCCCTTTGAATTCCCAGAGACGGAGGGAGTTGTGGAAGGCCATCAAGAGCGGCCCAAGCTCCTCCTCCAACGCGTCGTCCAGCGTTCCCACGGTGCCGATATACTTCAGCACGTTTTTCATCTTGCCGCCATTCTGGAACAGGATCGTGATCTCGCCGGCGATATTGGCCGCCTGGAGCACGTCCGCCCCGAAGGCCCGCATGAAAAACTGGGCCATTGCCTTGTAGGCGTCCGTGGCCTCGATGTAGTTCTCCTCGCCGGCGTCATAGACCTTCGTATAGGGCAGCTTCGCGTAGCCCACCGCCACCGCCTGCTGCCTCTCCCATGTCTTTGCCGGGTCCACCACCGTGTAATAGTAGGCGAACTTCTCCGACATGGCGATGTTTGTGTGCCAGCAGACGCCGTTCATCATCACCCGCATGAAATCCACGAAGCGGAAATCATCCTCCGCCCCGATATAGGGTTTCACTTTGGCAAAGAGCTGATCATGGTCGAGAACGCCGTAGTAGAAAAGGAGACCCGAAGCCATGCGGAACACGTCGGTATTCCATTCGACGATTTTGGCGAAGGTACTGCTGTCAAGCTTCCTGAACTCCGCCACGATCTCGTCCGGCATATACCAGGCGGGCTTATTGTGATACGCCCCGGAAAGCACCACGCCGATGCCCTGGAAATAGTCGAGCCGCGCCTCGTCCGGCCGGAACTGCGTGGAAAGCCCTTCCCGCTCCACCAAGTGCCGCATCGCCTGGTACTGCTCGTCAAACATCGATACGAACCACTCGCCGGCGAACTTCACCACCGCCGGGACGAGCTTCTCCACCAGTTCCGCCTTGGAAAGGGCGCTGGTACCGGAAAGCCCCACGTTGAAGCGGATATCGTCAAGCTCCGCTTTCGTCATCGTCATGAGACCGTTTTCCAGCGTGCGCTTCTCCGGCACCTCCCGCCGCATGATCTGCTTCTTTCGCTTCTCCGTCTCTTCCTGCAGCAGCGCCTCCATCTTCATCAGCGTCTGGTTTTTCTCCGTCGTCTTGCCTTGTTCCGCCATGCCCATCCTCCTATATCTGTCCGTTATTTGCCAAAGAAATCCGAAATGCCCTGCACGATGCCCACGGCCGCTTTCTTCGCGCCCAGCTTCGAGTTCAGCAGCTTCTCTTCCTTCGGATTGGAGAGGAATGCCACTTCAATCAGCGTCGCCGGCATGTGCGTCTTGCGGACCACATAGAAATTGCAGGTCTTTATGCCGCGGCTCGTCGTCTTCAACTGCTTATAAAGCGACGACTGGATTGCCTGCGTCAGGCGGCGGCTGGCCGCCGTGCCCTTCTCGTAGTAGTAGCCGGTAGTCCCCGACGCTTCGCGGCTGGTAAAGGAATCCGTATGGATGCTCACGAAGATATCCGCCTTCGCCTTGTTCGCCACGTCACAACGGGCCTGAAGCTCGTCGATATCCGTTGCCTGCCGGTGCTTCGGCGAAACCTCGGTATCGATCTCCCGCGTCATGATGACCTTTGCGCCCGCCTTCTCCAGCAACGCCTGGACCTCCTTGGCAATCCGCAGCGTCACGCTCTTCTCGGTAACGCCCGTCGGTCCGATGGCGCCGGAATCCTCGCCGCCGTGGCCGGGATCAATGGCGATCTTCTTTCCCTTGAGACCCGGTGAGAACTTTGGCTCGGGAATTGGCTCCTCCTTTTCCTCCGGCTTTGCCTCTTCCTTCTTGCCCTCGGCCGGCTTCTCACCGTCCTTCTTCTCCTCTTTCTTACCGGATTCGCCCGCGTCCCCGGACGTCTCCTTTTTCTCCGTACCCTCGGCGTCCTGCTTCGCCTCCGGGGTCGGCTCCTTTTCAACCTTCGTCTCCGCCGGCTTCTCCGTCCCCTCGCCCGGCTTCTCCTCCTTCGGCGACGCCGGCGTCGCTGGTGTTTCCGGCTCCGGATTTTCCGGCGGCGCGTCCTTCGGTTTCTCCGCCGTACCGTACTCCCCCTTGCCGCTGCCCGCGCCGGTGCGGCCGAAATCCATTACCACCCGGAACGGGGCTGCGTTTTCGCCCCCGGCGATGGTAAAGACATCGAAATTGCCCTTCGTCACCGTTGTCTCCACCACGACGCGTACCGTCGTCTTATCGAACTGCCCCACCCGGATGCGGCTCGCGAAACGGCTGTCAAGCGAAATATCCCGGGCGACGCTGGGATTCAGCCAGGCCCCGGCGATATCAACCACCACCCGGTCCGGCCCTGACAGCACCATCGTCTTGTACTCGACTTCCTTCGTCGCGTCCACCACGATGCGGACGTGATCGGCCGACGCGCCGACGCGCACCGCCTTGATCTCCGCCATATGAGACACCTTATCGCCAAAGGCCGATGCCTCCGCCAGACCGAACTGCCCCAGAAGCAGCAGGGATGTCAGACAAAGAAAAATAACGCGAATCATTTGCTTTCCCCCAACCTGCGCTGCGTCTTTCCCCGAAAAAAGAAAGGCCGGCACCAGCCAGCCTTTTGGGAATCCCGGATCATCCGGAACCGGGCAGCATAACCGAACGGGCGGGGCCCTGCCCGCCAACCCGGTCTGCCAAAGCGCGCGCGTGCTACCCTATAATATAACACGCTTCCGCAAACAATGTCAATTTTCCGGTTGGAAAGACACGCCGCGTTTAGCGGCGCTCCTTCGCCAGATGGTCGAAATACAGCTTCGTCTCGGACACGATGACGCCCGCCAGCGCAATCAACGCGATGAGGTTCGGGATGGCCATGAGTCCGTTCACGATATCCGCCAGGATCCAGATCGCCTCGAGCTTCAGGAACGCCCCCGAAGCCACCAGAATGATGAAAATCAAGCGGTACGGCATGACGCCCTTCGTACCGAACAGGTAAATGCAAGCCCGCTCTCCGTAGTAATTCCAGCCAAGAATCGTCGTGAACGCGAACAGCACCAGCGACACCGTCAGGACCTTGGCCCCGAAATCGCCATAGGCGGCGGCAAATGCGTTGGTCGTCATCATCGCTCCGGCGGCTTCGCCCTTCCAGACACCGGTCAGGATCAGCGCCAGGCCTGTCATCGAACAGATGATGATGGTATCGATGAACGTCCCCGTCATCGAGATGAGTCCTTGCTCCGCCGGCCACTTCGTCTTGGCGGCAGCCGCGGCAATCGGCGCCGAGCCGAGGCCTGATTCATTGGAGAAAACGCCGCGGGCGATGCCGTTCTGCATCGCCATGCGGATCGTGGAACCGGCAAAGCCGCCCACCGCCGCTTCACCGCTGAAGGCGCCGTGAAAGATCAGGGCGATGGCGTCCGGCACCGCTGAGAGATTCATGGCAATCAGCCCCAGGCTGATCAGGACATAAACGACCGCCATCAACGGGATGATTTTCTCCGCCACCCGGGCGATGCTCTGAAGGCCGCCGATGGTGATGGCGGCAATCAAAATGGTGATAGCCGCGTCGGTCACAGTAACCGGCAGGCCGAACGCAATCTTCATGCTGTCCACGATGGCGTTGACCTGCGGGAAGGTACCGATGCCAAAGAAAGCGACCAGAATGCAGGCAAAGGCGAAAAAAGCCGCCATCGGTGCCCATTTCTCACCCATACCGTGCTTGATGTAGAACATCGGACCGCCGGCAATTTCGCCCTTCTCGTCCGTCGTGCGGAACTTGACGGCCAGCAGGCCCTCCGCGTACTTCGTCGCCATGCCGAAGAAGGCCGCGACCCACATCCAGAAAATCGCGCCCGGGCCGCCGACTTTCACCGCCGTAGCCACGCCGACGATATTGCCGGTTCCCACCGTAGCCGCCAGCGCCACGCATAGCGCCTTGAAGCTCGAAACGTCACCCGCGCCCTTGTTCTGGGCGCTGAAGATCAGCGACAGGGCCTTCGGCAGCCGGAAAACCTGAATAAGCCCCAGACGGATTGTCAGATAGATACCGGTGCCGACCAGCAGTACGATGAGCGGCGGCCCCCACATGAACGAGTCGATACTGTTCAACAGGGGAATGAGTGTCTCCATGAAATAATCCCTCCATTTATCCGAACGAAAACGGTCATTTGTATCAGAGCACCAATCCAAAAGCGATTGGAGACTCATCGAATCCGAACCCCGAACACAAGGAAAAAGCCCCGGCCGAAGCCGGGGCTTTTGATGTTGCCGCGGGAATCAGAAGTTGAAGTTGAGCTCCGTCCAGACCGCATGAATCTTGCGATGGCTCCAGATTTCCTTACCAGAGAAGTACTGGACCTTACCGAGAATGCTCTTGATCGGAGTCCAGGAAACGCCGATCTCCCAGCCTTTCTCACCGCCGTTCTGCGGACCGAACTCTTTCGCGGTCGGATGAATGGTGGAGAAGTCACCCAGATGACGATAGGCGAGGAAAGCGCCCCAAGATCCCTGCTGCGAAGCCTTCGCGCCCTTGTAGTTCAGCTGGATCGCGTAGGAGTGCTTGTACTTGGCGCCGTCGAAGTCGCCCTTCGCGCCGTTGGCCTGCGCATAAGCAGCGGTCAGGTTCACGTTCTTGTCAAACTTGTAGCCGAGACCGAGATCGATGATGTTGACGTTGTTCTTGCCGTTGCCCCAAACGACGTCATTGAACGCGGCCTTGTTGCGGAGGTGGTGGTAACCGAGACCCCAGGTGAAGCGCTTCGCACGATCGTTGTAAACTTCAACGCCCAGATAGCTGGCCGTCTGCGTGCGGTTCTGGTAGTAGGAACCCGGCATGCCGTTGCCCTCGCCGTTGCCGCCGTGGGTGAACGCGCCGTAGTTGCTCATGTTGTAACGGGCAGCCGCCAGGCTGAACTTGATGTCCTTGCCGAAGACAACCTTACCTCCGGCCATGCGGTCATCGAGAATCATACCATAGTCGGCCTGGGTCTTGTTGGGGAACTTACCAAGATAAATCTTGGTGTTGCCATACGTACCTTCGACATAGATACGATCAACCGTGACAGTATTGATGTTCGCGGCATCGTTCATCTCGGTGTTGCTGTTGTAATCGATACGAGCCTTGCCGACCCAGTGCTTGTTGATGGTCGCCTGGGA
>JAEEGN010000189.1 GCA_016280345.1 Selenomonadaceae bacterium
GATCGGGGCCGAATCCATAGCTATCCCTCCCGTACCCATTATAGCCCGAAATCACGGGAAGTCTATGGTTTTGATTCACGGCGCCGAATGGCGGGGATGGTTTTATCGTTTTCTCCTGATGATTCGCGCGGCGCGAAATGAACCGGGATAATCCGGTAAAAAAACCGATACAAGCGCGGAAAAAGATGGTATAATAGTAGCGGTTCAGAGTTCCTTTCTGTTTCCGCCGGACTTCGGCCGGGGGAGATGAGGAACGGGGCGCGCGGCGCCTTTGGCGATATTTTTGCAGGTGGTGATGGGAACGACGACAGGAATCATTGATTTACATACGCACTCGACGGCTTCCGACGGCAGCTTCACGCCGGCGGAGCTGGCCTGGCACGCGAAGCGGCAGGGGATTTCCGCCTTTGCGCTGACCGACCACGATATCATCCTGGGCAACGACGAAGCGGCGAAGGCCGCCGCCGAGGCCGGAGTGGAGTTCATTCCCGGGATGGAGCTTACGGTGGATTATCACGATCACAAACTCCATGTGGTGACGTTGGGTTTTGACGCCGGCCACCCGGCGTTCCGGGAAATGTACCGGGAAATCCGGCGGAAGAAGGAGGACGGCATCCCGGAGCTGGTAAACGGCATCCGGGCCCGGGGCGTCGATATCACGATGGACAAGGTTCTCGAGCTGGCGAATGAACCGCTGGACTACTATGACGTCATGCGGTATCTCGTTTCGCTCCATCTCGACTTGAAGGGGAAATCGGCCTGGGAGGTTTTCATCGAGCCGGTGCTGGCTGAGATTGGCTGCGACAGGAACGCCGAGCCCCGGTCAGCCTTTGCCGCGATCCACGCGGCCGGCGGGGTGACGTCCCTGGCGCATTTCCACAAGCGGCTGGGGCTCAAGGGCCTGACCCGGGAGGAGCAGGCGGCGGCGATACGGGAACTTCATGCGATGGGACTGGACGGTATGGAATACTGGTACCCATCGTATTCGGAGGAGGACCGCGCTTTCGTGGCCTCGATGATCGACGAGCTCGGGCTGATGGCCACCGGCGGGACGGATTTCCACGGCATCCACCGGCCGGGCATCGAGATGGGTACGGGACGGGACGGCAATATCGCCATTCCCGCCGAAGCGTTATCGGACATCAAATCGCGGATCGCCCGCTGTCACGCGCGTTGAAAGTGGCGCGGCGCGGTAAAAAGGAGGCAGATATTCATGAAAAAATGGGTTTGCAGTGTTTGCGGATGGATTTACGATGAGGCGGCGGGCGACGCCGAGCACGATCTGGCGCCGGGCGTTCCCTTTGAGGAGCTGCCGGAGGATTTCGTTTGCCCCCTTTGCGGCGTGGGCAAGGACATGTTTGAGCAGCAGGAGTGAAGAAGCTGCTGCCTTTTCGCTTGAACGGGTAAGAACCGGCAGAAAGCCGTATTTTCTTTAAGGGAGGATTTTTCAGGAATGAAAGTTACAGTTGTCGGCGCGGGCAACGTGGGCGCTACGGTCGCCAACGTCATCGCGATGAAGAATTTCGCCAGTGAGGTCGTTCTGCTGGACATCAAGGACGGTATTGCCGAGGGCAAGGCGATGGACATGATGCAGTCAGCGACGATGCTCGGCATTGATACCATGATTACCGGCGTCACCAACGACTACGCGGCGACGTTCGGCTCCAAGGTTGTCGTCGTCACCTCCGGTATGCCGCGTAAGCCCGGCATGACACGGGAGGAACTCATCGGCGTCAACGCCAAGATCGTCAAGGGTGTGGTCGAGCAGGTGCTGGCGTATTCGCCGGACGCCATCCTCATCATCATTTCGAATCCGATGGACGCCATGACGTATCTGACGCTGAAGAGCACGAAACTGCCCCGGAACCGGGTACTCGGTCTGGGCGGTTTGCTGGACAGCAGCCGCTTCAAGTATTTCATCGCCCGGGCGCTGCATCAGGCGGGCATTCCCGCTTCACTGACCGACGTGGACGGCATGGTGGTCGGCGGCCACAACGACAAGACGATGGTGCCGGTGGTGAGCTACGCGGCCTACCGCGGCATCCCCATCACCAAGCTGCTGTCTACGGCGGCGGTCAACGAAGTGGTGGCCCAGACGAAGAAGGGCGGCGCCACGCTGACCAGCCTCATCGGGACCTCGGCCTGGTACGCGCCGGGCGCGGCGGTGGCGACGCTGGTGGGCTCCATCGTCACCGACGCCCGCAAGCTGATTCCCTGCTGCGTCTATCTCGACGGTGAGTACAACGAGCATGATATCTGCATCGGCGTCCCGGTCATCCTCGGCGCCAAGGGCGTCGAGCGCATCGTTGACGTCGATCTGGAGGCCTCCGAGCGGGCGGCCTTTGACGCCAGCGTCAAGGCCGCGCGGGAAACGAACGCCCTGCTGGGGGACGCCCTGAAGTGATTTCGCTTTCCCGGAAAACGACAAGCCCCCCATGCCGTATGGGGGGCTTGTTTTTCAGGAGGGGAAGCAAGAAAGGAAAGGCGGGGGATTTACAATGAGCCTCAATGAAACACCGTTGGCAAACCGTCTGCACGTCGGGCTTTTCGGCCGGCGCAACAGCGGCAAATCGTCGCTGCTCAACGCGCTGACCGGCCAGCAGGCGGCGCTGGTGTCCGATACGCCCGGCACTACCACCGACCCGGTGTATAAAGCGATGGAACTGCATGGCGTCGGGCCGGTGGTGTTCATCGACACCGCCGGTTTCGACGATATCGGGGAACTGGGCGGGAAGCGGGTGGGGAAGACCCGGCTGGCCGCCGAGAAAACGGACGTCGCGTTGCTCCTGTTCACCGACGAGGGCGATATGGCGGAGGAACTTCGCTGGGTGAAGTGGTTCCGGGCGCGGAAGACACCGTTGGCGGCCATCGTGAGCCGCGTGGACGAAAGGGCGGACCGGGGCGCGTCGCTGGCAAAGGCAGTGGAGGAAGCGGCGGGACTTCCGCCGCTTCGCGTCAGCGTGCGGGACGAGGCCAGCGTGGAAGCGGTGCGAAGGACGATCCTCCGCCTGGTGCCGGAGGATTACGACGATTCCAGCGTCACCGGCGGGCTGGCGAAGCCCGGGGACACGGTGCTGCTGGTGATGCCTCAGGACATCCAGGCCCCGAAGGGACGGCTGATTCTGCCCCAGGTACAGACCATCCGCGACCTTCTGGAAAAGTCCTGCGTGGTGGTGGCGGCGACGACGGCCACTCTGCCCGAAGCGCTGGCGCGGCTGAAGGAGCCGCCATCGCTTATCATCACCGATTCGCAGGCTTTTGCCGGGGTCTATGCCCAAAAGCCGCGGGAGAGCCGGCTGACTTCGTTTTCGGTACTCTTCGCCGCCTACAAGGGTGATATCGAATACTACGCCGCCTCGGCGGAAAAACTCGATGAACTGCCGCCGACGGCCCGGGTCCTGATCGCCGAGGCCTGTACCCATAAGCCGCTGGACGGTGATATCGGCCGGATAAAGATTCCGGCGGCCCTCAAAAAGCGCCTGGGCCCGGAGATCACGATTGACGTCAGAAGCGGCAACGATTTTCCCCGGGACCTCACGCCCTATGACCTCGTCGTCCACTGCGGCGGCTGTATGTTCAACCGGCGCTACGTCCTGTCGCGGGTGGCCGACGCCAAAGCCCAGGGGGTACCGATGACGAACTACGGCATCCTGCTGGCCAAACTGGCCGGGATACTGGACAAGATTGAACTGCCGCCGGGGTGAGGGGGCAGGAACAAATTCCGCCAAACACGCAATGTAATATATGAGTGGATTGGCTAACCGGCGGTTGGCTTTTTGGGGAAGGCACAAGACCTCATGGAAGCAGATTCTGATGATACCGCTTTTTCTTTCGCAACAAAAGCACCGCGTCCCCCCATTGGACGCGGTGCTTTTATTGCGAAGAAACGCCCGATTTCATTTTTGTCAGCCCCGTTTCGGCTGCCGTCTCCGTAAGCGACGTCAGGAAGGGGTGTCTTTGCCCGGCGGTCAGGGGCTGGCGTGGGGGATGATCATGCGCCGTTGCCGCTCCCCTTGTCGGCCGGCTGCCGCTTTCAGCCACGCCATTCCTCCATCGTCAGGAAATCTTTCAGTCGGATGTGCCCGACGGCGCTCGTCGAATAATCGTCCTCGTCGTTGCTGATGATGTATTTCCGGCGGGAAGTGTCAAGGGAGTTCAATCGGCGAAAGGCTTTTTCCCGCTCGCCTTTTTCCGCGAGGCTGACGGCGGCCTGCATCAGGTACGCCTGCCCGTCCTTCGCGGCCAGGAAGGCGGTTCCCCGGTTATGGAACGCGTAGCGGGAGAGGGTGAAGCCCAGATAGACAAGCTGCTGATAGACGGCGTTTTCCAGCAGGAACGGGAGGTCGTACTGTCCCCGGGGCTGGCGGATCGTATAAAAGGCCGCGTCCTCGGCGCAGAGGGTCGCGTGTTGGCCCGGCCGGCGGTTGGCGCGGGCCGAGAAGCGGGGAATCCGGCGGATGACGTGTGCTTTTTCCAGATAGTCGAGATGCTGGCGAATCGTGTTCAGCGAGGCGTCGATGCCCTGGCTTTGGAGCTGGCGACGCAGGGCGCTGGCGCTGCAATCCTGTGCCCCGGACCGCAGGATTTGGTCCGCCAGCGCCCGGAACGCCTCTGTTTTCCGGATTTGGAAGCGAGTCGTGACGTCGCTCAGGATGGCGGCGTCAAGGTCGGACAGATAGCGGAGCCTGGCCGGCGTGTCCGGGCATTCGAGGCGGCCCGGGAAGCCGCCGTACAGCAGATAGTCCTCGACGGAGATCCTTCTTCTCCGCGTGAAGGCGCAGGCGGCGAGTTCATTATAGGCGAACGGCCGGACGTGAAAGACGACGCAGTGGCCGGACAGCGTCCGGGCAAGCTCGGGGGAGAGAAACGGCGCCCCGGAGTCGGCGAGGAAAAGAGAGACGTCGGAGAGCAGAAGGAGCCGGCAGACGGCGATCCATTGCGGGAAATTCTGGACGCCGTCGAGTATCAGGCAGCGTTTGCCGTGCTTTCTTTTCGGATGGCCCTTGGTGCAGAAAAAGTCCAGGAGGTTCATGGCGTCGGGGATGGCCGAGCGAACGGCGGGGTCGTCGAAGTCCAGGGAAACGACGTGCCGGCCCGCGGCCGTCAGTTCGTCACGGATTTGCTCCAGCAGAACCGATTTGCCCGCGTATCGGATGCCGGTGATGACCTTGACGAGATTGCTGTCATAATGGGGGCGGATTTGTGCCAGATAATGCTCACGTTGAATCATTGTCAGTCCCTCCCGAAATAGTTCAGGAAATATTATACACTATGACAAGCGTTTTGTTCAGTAGAAATCTGCGATTTTGAGCGGGAAAAATGGCAAAGAAATGGCCAACCACAGGGGTTTGACCCGGGTTGGCCAGGGAAAGTAGTTTGACTTTTTGATTTTTTATTTCTTGTCGATCTTCGTGATGTCGGCGGCGAACCATTTCTGGGAAATCTTCGCCATGGTGCCGTCCTTGCGCATATCGTCAAGGGCCTTCTGGACCTTGTCGCGCAGCGCCTTGTCGTCCTTGCGGAAGCCGACGCCGAACTGGGCCGACGGGCCGACGGTGACGTCAACGGCCTCGATCTTTTGCGGGTGCTTGCTCATGTAGTAGCGGCCGATGATCTCGTCGCAGACGACGGCGTCAATGCGCCCGTTCTCCAGATCCATGAAAGCGGAGATGTAATCCTGATACTTCTTGAATTCCTTGAATTTCCCGGTGAGCTCCGGCTTGGCGTCGAGGTAGTCCTCGATGGTGCCGCCGCCGCTTTGGGTGGCGACGATCTTGCCGGCCAGCGTCGCCTCATCCTTGATGTCAGCGTTTTTGCCCGCGCCGCGGAAGATGATGAAGCGGTTGTTCATGTACGGGGCGCTGAAC
>JAEEGN010000190.1 GCA_016280345.1 Selenomonadaceae bacterium
CCCTTGGGCACCAGCGCCCGGTAGGGCACGTAGGTGCGCGGGTGATCCAGCGACTTGGTCTGCCGGTCGTTGTCCGCAAAGACGGCGATGGTGTCCGGGAAGGGGACGTCGCTGTCCATGTCCTTCTCCGTGAGCCAGTATTCGCCGACCAGCCTGCGTCCGCCGGAGGTGCCGAGCTGGGGATTGGAGAGCATGATGAAGCTCTTCTCGAAGCCGGGCATGTGCTTTTTCAGCGTTTCCCAGCTGTGCACGGCCTGCTTCCGCCCGGTGACGTCGATATAGGTCATCTCTTCGGGCTCCGTCTGATGCAGGCTGCCGATGAGGCGGTGCACCCAAACCACGCCCTCCTGATTCTTCAGCAGCCCGGGGGAGAAGCGGGGCGAGCCGCCCTCCGCAAGGATCTGCTTCTCAACGGCCTTCAGCGCCTCGGGATTTTCCCGTTTGAAGGCAAAATAGCGCGGGATGTCCACATTGGCGATCCAGTAGCACCAGCCGAACTGCGCGATGCGGGAGCCGGGCACCATGTAGTCCACGGTCTCCTCCGGCACCTTGGGGAGCAGGTCGCCGTCCCCGGTGCAGTCGATGACGACCTTTGCCAGCACCGCCTGACGGCCGGACTTGGTTTCCACCATGACGCCCCTGACGGCGTTCCCCTCGAGGATGGGCTCCGCCACCCAGCAGTGGAGCAGCAGCTCCGCCCCGGACTCCAGCACCATGGCGTTGATCTCGTCCTTCGCCACCTCCGGGTCGACGACGGCGGTGTAGAGCGTGACCTGTTCGCCGTCCCGGTTCCGGCGGACGTAAAAGTGCATCATGTTGGCGTCCACGTACTTCTGCACCTCGGCCCTGTCCGTGCTGCCCCAGTATTTTTTCTCCGGGAAGGCGGCGGCGTTCCGGGCGGCCAGCCGGTCGATGAGCTCCTGACAGAAGCCGCCGATGGCCTGTCTGCCGTAGATATCCGACAGATTGGGGATAATGTTCACCAAGCCGCCGGTGCTCATGCCGCCCAAATGGCCGTAGCGCTCCAAAAGCAGGGTCTTCGCCCCGCCGCGGGCCGCGGAGACCGCCGCGGCGATGCCGCCGGGGCCGCCGCCCACGACGCACACGTCCACCTCCCGGAGCACGTTTACCTCCCGGGCCGCTTCCCTGACGCTTTTGACGCCGTACGTATTCTTTCGGTCAAACTCGGGCGGCTTGCTGTAGCCGCTGAACACCTCGCCGGTTGCTGCCTTGATCATAACTCTGCCTCCTGTTCCTTTCGGCTGCGGTTCGGCTGAAACCCTTACGGCCCGATTATACCCCGCCGCCGCTCCGCTGTCCATACGAAAGGGCTGCGGAAAAGCGCAAAGCGGTTTTGTCCGGCCGTTTTTGAATGTTTCATGCAAAGAAACGAAAACGTACTGTCGAGGGAGGGATCGCGGCCATGAAACGCAGGGACGAAGCAAAAGAACAGGCAGGCCGCCCGATGAGCGGGCGGCCTGCCTGTTCTTATTTCCGTTTTCAGGCTTCCGGCTTCGCGCTTTTCGCCGCGGCGAGGTCCTTTTCCCGGATCTCCACGCGGCGCACCTTGCCGTTGACGGTGCGGGGCAGCTCGTCCGTGTAGGCGATCACGCGCGGGTACTTGTAGGGCGCGGTGCGCTTCTTGACGAAATCCTGCAGCTCCTTCGTCAGCTCGTCGGAGGGGGAATAGCCGTCGCTGAGCACGATGGTCGCCTTCACGAGCTGGCCGCGCAGCTCGTCCGGCACGCCCGTCACGGCGCACTCGCGCACGGCGGGGTGCTCCACCAGCACGCTCTCGATCTCGAAGGGGCCGATGCGGTAGCCGGAGGACTTGATGATGTCGTCGTTGCGGCCGACGTACCAGAAATAGCCGTCCTCGTCCACCCACGCGGTGTCGCCGGTGTGGTACCAGCCGCCGCGCATGGCCTCGGCGGTCTTCTCGCCGTCGAGATAATAGCAGTTGAGCAGGCCGTCGGGGCGGCCGTGCTTCATGGAGATGACGATCTCGCCGGTGTCGCCGGTGGGGCAGGGGTCGCCGTCCGCGTCCATGAGCGTGACGCGGTACTGCGGGCTGGGCTTGCCCATCGAGCCGGGCTTGGGCGTCATGCCCCTGAGGTTGCACAGCGCCAGCGTCGTCTCCGTCTGGCCGTAGCCCTCCATGATGGTGAGCCCCGTGGCCTCCTTCCACGCGCGGAAGGCCTCCGGCGGCATGGCCTCGCCCGCCGTGGTGCAGTACGTCAGCGAGGAGAGGTCGTATTGCTTCACGTCCGCGAGCAGCAGCATGCGGTACATCGTCGGCGGCACGCAGAAGGTCGTCACGCGGTATTTTTCCATCCGCTCGAGGATCTCAGAGGCGACGAACTTGTCGAAGTCGTAGGTGAACACGCCCGCCTCGCAGAGCCACTGGCCGTAGAGCTTGCCCCAGACGGCCTTGCCCCAGCCGGTGTCCGCGA
>JAEEGN010000191.1 GCA_016280345.1 Selenomonadaceae bacterium
CATCGCCCACGGAGCGGCAAATCTCGACATCGACATCTGGGAATTCTGGTCCGGCCGCCGGGCGGTGGAGCGTTCCCTCCCCGTAGGCGTGGTTCTGACGATTGCCGCCGCCGGCAGCGAGACCAGCAACTCCGCCGTGCTGACCAACGGAGAAACCGGCAAGAAGTGCGGCATCAATACCGACTTCAACCGGCCGGCCTTCGCCGTCATGAACCCGGAGCTGACCTATACCCTGCCGCGGCGGGAACTGGCCTGCGGCATCGCCGACATCATGATGCACACGCTGGACCGCTATTTCACCCACGAGACGGGCAATCACTTCACCGATCGGGTGGCCGAGGCGCTCTTGAAGAACGTCGTTATTTACGCGAAGAAAGCGATGGTGAACCACCGCGACTACGAAGCGATGAGCGAGCTCATGTGGTGCGGCAGCGTGTCCCACAACGGCTTCACCAGCCTGGGCCGGACGATGGACTTCGGCGTCCACAAGCTGGGCCATGAGCTCAGCGGCAAATTCGGCGTGACCCACGGCGCTTCGCTGACCACGATGTGGGGCAGCTGGGCACGCTATGTGCTGCCGGACGCGCCGGAACGCTTCGCCCAGTACGCGGAAAACGTCTGGGGCGTGACGACGGGCACCGTGTTGGAGCGGGCCCGGGCCGGCATCCGGGAGACCGAGGAATTCTGGCAAAGCCTGGGATTGCCGCTCTGCTTCACGGAGCTGGGCATCGGCGTCCAGGACGAGGAAACGCTCGCTTACCTCGCTGATATGTGCACCGACTTCGGCCAAAAGACGGTGGCCTTCTTCCATCCCATTGACCGCGAAACGGCGCTGGCGATTTACCGCCAGGCAAACCGTTGACGGCCGTCATGGCAGCGCGTCATCTTCTGGTGACGGGGGGCGTCCTCCTGGCAGCCCTGCTCCTGCCGTTTTTTTCCGGACAGGCGTGGGCGGCAGGCGGACTGCCGCCCCGGTCCGCGTCGCTGGCAAAGGCGCGCGTAACCTGGGCGGATATGCCGGGGGCTATCACCTACCAGGTGGCCATCCTGGAGAAGGAAACCGATTCTCCCCAGGCGGCCCTGAAAACCTTCCGGACCGTTTACGCACCCGGATTGGAGTTCCTGACGGACTGGCTGGGGGAAAAGGCAAAAACCGCCTTCTGGACGGTAGCGGGCTTCGACATCGACGACGCGCCCGTGGGGGAATGGCAAAAGCCGGCGCCGCTTCGGGAGGCGGAGACGCAACCGACCGCCCCCTTGCCGCTCGATGAATACGACCGCATGGCCTATCTGCCGGTTTATCCGGTCTATGCCTGGCTCGCGGTTCTCCGGGCGTCCAGTTACGAAGTCGAGGTCTGGCGACGGGGGCCCGACGGCCGTGATGAACGCGTCCGCCATTATTACTCCTACGAAACATCTCTGTACGAGACGGATCCCTTCACCCAGGCCGGTGACTACTGGTGGCAGGTGCGGGCGCTGGACGGCAACGGCCGGCGTTACAGCGATTGGTCGGCGCCCCGGGCGATGGTGGTGACAGAGTCGGCACCCGTCGCCGCTCTGGGTGACAGCATCACCCACGGCGGCGCCTGCTCTGCGACGCCCTGCCGCCAGCTTTACAACTGGGAGACCTATTGCGCCGTTCCGGTGAAAAACATCGGCATGAGCGGCGACAACACCGAAGCGATGTACGAGCGCTTCGAGGCCGACGTCCTCCCCTTTTCGCCCCGGGTCCTGGTCATCATGGGCGGCGTCAACGATTTTCGCGTCGGCGTTCCCGCCGATACCTGCATCTATTATTTAAGCCGGATCGCGGAGAAATGCCGGGCCCACGACATCATACCCGTCTTCGTCACGGCCACGCCCATCCATCCGACACGGATGGAGCGGCTGGAGGAAATCGAGCCGGTAGCGGAGAACTGGCAGTCGGAGCAGCGCCGCCTGAACGACTGGATACGAAGTCAGCCCTATGCCATCGATATCACGGCGCCGCTGACCGATGAAGCCGGTCGTCTGCGGCAGGAACTGACCTCCGACGGCCTGCATCCCGATTATCTGGCGAAGAAAACCATCGGCGAGGCCATTGGCGCCTATCTGGCCGGGAACTTCCCCGAAGCGGTCAGCGCCGCCCGGGAAACCGCCGCCAGTATCCCCCAAAACGCGCCGAAAAAAACTGCGGCTCCCGCTTCCGATTATCGCCCATAAAAAAGGCGGCTGTCTTTTCAGACAGTCGCCTTTTTTATGGAGCGCATGCCGCGTCCCGTTTCCGACGCGTTTGTCATTACGCCAAAGCCTCGGCCATGCGCAGGAACTCGGGGTCGAGGCGTTTCGTCTTCGAAACGGCGTCATGCAGGTTCACGCTGACCGGAGCGCCGCGTTTCAGGCTGAAGACCACGTTGGATACGCCGGAAATCAAGGCCCGCGTCGCCTGCTGGCCCAAGAGGCTGGCGTTCAACCGATCCTGCATGGTGGGCGAGCCGCCGCGCTGGATATGGCCCAGCACCGAAGCCCGGGTGTCGATACCCGTCTTCTCCTCAATGATCCGGCCGATCTCGATGCCGCTGCCGGCACCCTCGGCGATGACGATCAGAACGTAACGCTTGCGGCTCTCCTGGTACATCTCTGAAATCTCGGCGCAGATCTTGTCCAGGTCGAACTTCTCTTCCGGTACCAGGATATACTCGGCGCCGCCGGAAATGCCGGCAATCAGCGCCAGCCAGCCGCAACGGCGGCCCATGACCTCCAGAATGGCGATGCGCTGGTGGGCCGAAGCCGTGTCCCTCAGCTTGTTGATGGCGTCGATGATGGTATTCGAGGCGGTATCGGAGCCAATGGTATAATCCATGCCGTAAATGTCGTTGTCGATGGTGCCGGGCAGGCCGACTACGGCAATCGGATGCTCCTCGCTGAGTGACTGGGCGCCCCGCAGGCTGCCGTCGCCGCCGATGACGACGAGCCCCTGGATATCGCGCTTCTTGAGGTTCTCGTAAGCCAGTGCCCGGCCCTCCGGCGTCTCGAATTCCTTTGAGCGGGCCGTTCCCAGCACCGTGCCGCCCCGCTGGATGATGTCGCTGACACTGCGGGTGTTCATCTCGAAGAGATCGTCGGCCAGAAGTCCTTTGTAGCCGTTGCATATCCCGTAAATCCGGGCCCCTTCGCGGATTGCCGTCCGCACCACTGCCCGGGTTGCCGCGTTCATGCCGGGGCTGTCGCCACCGCTGGTCATTACCGCAATCGTTTTCAGCATCCTGATCGTCCTCCTCATCTTTCTTCCCCCGGAAAAACATCAAATACTTAATTAATTTATTCGCGGTCCGCGAGAAAAATCCTGCCTTCTTGACAAACTTGTCACCGTTTGGTACGCTGAAATCCGGGAACCCGATTATTACACTCTCGCCGCCGGAAACCGGGCGGCCACTATGGAAGGAGTCCTTTACGATGAACGAGATGCCCTTGAAATACGGTTGCAATCCCAACCAGACGCCGGCCCGCGTCTTCATGGAGCGGGGGGAACTTCCCTTCACGGTCCTCAACGGCAGGCCCGGTTACATCAATCTCCTGGACGCCATGAACGCCTGGCAGCTTGTCCGGGAGCTGAAGGCGGCGACCGGTCTTCCGGCGGCGGCCTCCTTCAAGCACGTCAGCCCCGCCGGGGCCGCGGTGGCAGTGCCGCTGTCCGAGGTCCTGGAAAAGGTTTATTTCGTCGAGGGCATCGGCCTGTCCCCTATCGCCACCGCCTACATCCGGGCCCGGGGCTCCGACCGCATGTCTTCCTACGGCGACTTCGTAGCCCTGTCGGACGAATGCGACGCGCAGACCGCCTCGTTCCTGCAGCGGGAGGTATCGGACGGCATCATCGCCCCCTCTTACTCCGTCGAGGCCTTGGAAATCCTCAAGTCCAAGCGCAAAGGAACCTATCTCGTCCTCCGGATGGACCCCTCCTATGAACCCGAACCGGTGGAAAAGAAGCAGGTCTTCGGCGTCTGGTTCGAGCAGCGACGGAACGACGTGAAAATCACCGCCGACTGCCTGAAGGACATCCCGACGAAAAACAAGGACATTCCCGAAAGCGCCCGGCGCGACCTCCTGATTGCCCTCATCACCCTCAAATACACGCAGTCGAACTCCGTCTGCTACGCCAGGGACGGCCAGGCCGTCGGCATCGGCGCCGGCCAGCAGTCGCGGGTCCACTGCACCCGCCTTGCCGGCAGCAAGGCCGACAACTGGTACCTGCGCCAGTGCCCGGACGTCCTCGCGCTGCCCTTCCGGCCGGAGGTTCGCCGCCCTGACCGGGACAACGCCATCGACGTCTATATCGGCGACGAATACGAGGACATCCTGCGGGACGGCGCCTGGCAGCGCGTCTTCACGGAAAAGCCTCCCGTCCTCACAGCGGAGCGGAAACGGGCCTGGCTGGCGACGGCCCAGGACCTCGCGCTGGGCTCCGATGCCTTCTTCCCCTTCGGCGACAACGTGGAACGGGCCCACAAGAGCGGCGTCCGCTACATCGCCCAGGCCGGCGGCTCCATCCGGGACGACAACGTCATCGAGACCTGCGACAAATACGGCATTGTCTGCGCCATGACGCACCTGCGGCTCTTCCATCACTGATTCCCGAAAAGGCTTTTGCCGGAGCGTCCGGTGAAAGCCTTTTTGCTGTTTGCGGACATGGGAAACGACCGTGCCCGGGAAAGGAGCTCCCATGAAAAAAGCGGATATCTTCCCCTATGGCGAAACCGAGATCGACTATCTGAAGCGCCGGGACAAGAAACTGGCGGCCGCCATCGAGCAGATCGGCCCCATAGAGCGGGCCGTGGACGACGGGCTCTTTGCCTCCGTAGTCCGCCACATCGTCGGCCAGCAGATATCCACGAAAGCCCAGCGGACCATCTGGCAGCGCGTCCGCGCCGCTCTGGGCGAAGTGGACGCGGCCCGCATTCTCGTTGCGGGCGTCCCCGGCCTCCAATCTCTGGGAATGTCCTTCCGCAAGGCGGAGTACATCACCGATTTTGCGCGGCAAGTCGCGGCCGGTACCTTCCGCCTCGACGCGGTCGCGGCCATGAACGACGACGACGCCATCGCCGCTCTGGCGTCGCTGCGGGGCGTCGGCGTCTGGACGGCGGAGATGATCCTGCTCTTTTCGTTGCAGCGGCCGGACATCCTGAGCTATGGCGACCTCGCCATCCACCGGGGCATGCGGATGCTCTACCGCCACCGGGAAATCAGCCGTCCGCGCTTCGAGACCTTCCGTCGCCGGTACGCCCCCTATGGCAGCGTCGCCAGCCTTTACCTCTGGGCCATCGCCGGTGGCGCCCTCCCCGGCCTCACCGACCCGGGAGAACCGCGGAAAAAGAAGCCGGCAGGCTGATACTTCTCTCAAATCACGATTTAAGATTCGCGCGTGGGTTCGCGCCATCCCCGGCATGCATGAGGCCGCGGCTCTTCCCTTCGGAAAAGCCGCGGCCTCTGTCATTCCGCTATACGATTCAGCTGTTCGCCTGATGCTCCCGGACGATCTTTTCCCCTTCCGCCGCCAGCTCGTCATAGAGGGCCATGACGGACTCATGGTTGGCGCGGATGTATTCCAGGGCTTCCTTCTTATCGTCCTCGGTGGCTTCCTCGTCCAGATACCGCTTGCCCGCGAGTTCCAGCGCCTTCGCAGCCTCGGAGCAGGGCTGGCCGCCGATGGAAAGCGACGAGGATTTCAGCGCGTGAACGAAGGTCGTGTAGTCCTTCCAGCTCTCCTGGGCCAGGGCTTCTTCCATCTCCTTCTTCTTTTCCTCGCGCATCCGGCAGAAGAGCGGCAGCAGGGGCCAGTAGAGTTTTTCCATGTTGCCGCAGTAACGCAGGCCAAGCTGGACGTCGAGGACGGGAAGCGGCGCGCCCCCGGCAGCGGCCTCGCCGGAAGGCGCACCGCTTTCGGCCGGCGGCGCCGCGCTTTCCGGATCCGACGAAGCCGTACTTTCCGGAGCCGGCGGCGGCGCGCTTTCCGGAGTCGGAGGCGGCGCGGCAGGCGCGGCGGCCTCCGTTCCCGGCTCATCCGCTGCCGCCATGTCCGGCGGCGCGTCCTTGACTTTCTCCGACGGCAGATAACGCCAGAGGGCCTCCTCCAGAAGCGTTGCCTCTACCGGCTTCGACAGGTAGTCGTTGAAGCCCTCTTTCAGGAACATCTCCCGCGCTCCCGAAACGGCGTTGGCGGTGAGAATGATGAAGGGCGTCCCCTGCGCGTTGGGGAGTTTGCGGGCGTGGTGCATCGTCTCGATGCCGTCCATACCCGGCATCATGTGGTCGAGGAACACCATATCGTAGCGCCGCTCTCCCAACCGCTCCAGGCAGGCCTTGCCGCTCATGCAGGTATCGGCTTTCACCTGCGTCTGCTTCAGCAGACTGGTGGCAACCAGAAGGTTCATCTCGTTGTCGTCCACGATGAGGATCTCGGCCTCCGGCGCGATATGCTTCGCCCGGTATTTCTCATTCTGCCGGACGCCGGCCTCCATGCGGGCCGCGAAATCGCCGATGGGAGCCATATCGAGGACCGCCTGGGGTAAAAGGACCGTAAAGGTACTGCCCTGGCCGTAGACGCTTTCCAGCCGGATCTCGCCGTGCATGGACTCAATCAGGCTGTGGGTGATGGCGAGACCCAGGCCGGTTCCCTCGATGTTGCGGTTCTGCTTGATATCGAATCGCTCAAAGTCGTGGAACATCTTCGCCTTGTCCTCGTCCCGGATACCGATGCCGGAGTCCCGGATGATGAAGCAGAAGGTGGCGACGCCCTTCTCCGCCCGCTCACAGCGGACGATGAACTCGACGAAGCCTTCCTTCGTGTATTTGGCGGCGTTGGTCAGCAGGTTGACGAGAACCTGCTGCACCCGCACCACGTCGCCAAAGAGCTGATCGGGTATCGTCTCGTCGATTTCCATGCGGAACTCCAGGCCCTTGTCCTCGGCCCGGGGACGGGTGATGTTGATGACGTCATTCAGGAGACTGCTCATGTGGTAGCGGACCTCGACGATCTCCATCTTGCCGGACTCGATCTTCGAGAAATCGAGGATATCGTTGATGAGGGACAGCAGGCTCCGGCCGGCGCCGGCGACGTTCTGGGCATAGCGGAGGATCTGCGGGTTCTTCTCCTCCCTGAGGATCATCTCGTTCATGCCCAGGATGGCGTTGATCGGTGTCCGGATCTCATGACTCATGTTGGCAAGGAAGAGGCTCTTCGCCTGGTTCGCCCGGTCGGCGGTGATCTTCGCCTCACGCAGGACGTCGCTCTCGGCGGCTTTCTCGCGCACGAAGAACAGATAGGCGCTGATGGCGGCCAGCAGGAAAAGCCCCAGGCTGCCGACCCGGAGGATCAGGAGCTGAATGCTGGCGACCCGGTTGGCGATAACCCCCCAGGGAACGTAGCCGGTGATGACGAAATCGGCCTGGGTGAGATTCGAGCCGAAAAGGAAGAGCTCGCCCTGGGCGCACTCCGTATGGGCAGCGGCGGCCCGGTTCGTCAAGAGCGCGTCCCGCAGGCTGGCAAGGCCGCTCCGGACGATTTCATCCTCGTAAACGATCATGTCCTTTTCCGCATAGTCCTGCGGGCGCACGATGACCTTCCCGTCCCGCTGGGTCACGATGGTGCGGATGGCGGGATCGTACTCGGAAAGGCCGAAGAACCCGGGCAGGGTGGATTCGTCATAGAGCCGGTAAAGAACGGCCCTCACGTTGTCCCCGTGCATGACCGGTACGGCGAAGATCAGTCCGCGGTTCACGCAGAAATCGGTGACAGCGTTGCCGCGGAAGCATTGCGGCAGGCGCGAGAAGTTCCATTTCGTGACGTTGGCCGACCGGTTGGCCTCATCACCCGGCCGCAAAAAGCCGGTATAGACGGTTTCCCGCTCCGTCGCCATCTGGTACAGGATCTCATCCATCGCCTCGGGATGCCGGGAAAGATAGGCAGCAGCGAAGGACAGCTCCGTGAACTCCCGGCGGCAG
>JAEEGN010000192.1 GCA_016280345.1 Selenomonadaceae bacterium
CCGCGCCGGCCGTCCTGCCGGCCGAGCCGCCGATCGAGCCGGCCATCGAACCGCTCCCGGCAGTCGAACCGGCGCCCGCGCCATGAAAAAACAAGGCACAACATCATAGGAACACAACTAAAACGCCCGGCCGTGGATTACCACGCGCCGGGCGTTTCGCTGTCGTTTATCTGCCGTCTCGGTTTTCGCTTGGCCACAGGCTTTCCCCGGCTACCAGCGGAAACCGGCCAGGAACCACATTCTCTGGCGGCTTCTCGCGTCGTTGCTGGGGTAGTTGCCCTGGCCGATGCGCCGCGCGTAGTCGAGCCGGGCGAACCAGCCGCCGCGGTTATAGCCCACGCCGATGCCCCAGCCCTTCAACGTCTCGCTGCCGGCGGCGCCGTCCTTCGCCAGCCGCACATGGCCGGCGTCGAGGTAGGCGCTGAGCGTCAGCCCGTCGAGCGGCGTATGATAGCGCAGTTCCAATGTGCCGAGGACGCCTTCGTCCCCCGACGCTTCGCCGTGGGGATAGGCCCGTACGCCCTGCGCTCCGCCGAGGTAGATCTGCTCCGAGCTGTCGAGGTTGCGGTTCGCCAGCTGCCCCTGCGCCTTGAACATGAGATCGGTGCTGTGGCCGAGGCTCTGGATTGCCGTGAGGTCGAGCGACAGTTTCGTGAAACCGCCGAGGGTGTTCCCAGCCTGCCCCAGCGTCTCGGCGATGTCCGAGCCCGCCGTCAGCGTCCCGGCCCGTAGCTCGGCCCCGTAGCGCAGGAAATTGCCGTCGCCGCGCCCCATGCCCTCGATCCCGGCGTGGAAGGCGTCGCTGTGCTTCTTCCACGAGAAACCGTTCATCTCGTCGCGCATTTCCCGGTGGTCGAAGCCATAGGTCACGGCCAGCGCCGTTTGGCTGGTCTGCCAGAGCGGCGTTTCCCCGTAGAAGCTGTAGGTGTTCGACATTCCCTGCGCGCCCAGCTCGGTGAAGACGCTGCCGAGCTCGTAGTCGGAGCGCGAGAAGCCGACGCCGAGCCGGGTGGCGCTGTGGCCTACGGGCATTTCCCAGTTCAGGCTGTAGGCGTGCTGCTTATGGTTCGAGATCAGCGTCCCAGCCGAGAGCCGTCCGCCGGTGCCGCCGACGTCCTCAAGGTTCAGGGCCAGTCCGTAGCGGTAGCGCCCCGAGGAACGGCTGCCGTAGTTCTCGGCGTAAACGACGCCGGTGAAGGCTTTGTCGTCATGCAGGCGCAGCACGAGATCGGTCTCGCCGGGCTTTTCCCCCGGGGCGAGCGCCGCCGCCGCCCGGACGCCGGAGAGGTTGTCGAGCAGGAGCAGGGCCGTCTCGGCGTCGCGGCTGGTCAGAATGGCCCCCGGCTCCACCCGGGCGGCGATACCCTTCGCCAGCGGCGTCGAAAGGCGGCTCTCGTTTTCCAGCTTCACCCGGCCGACGCGGCCCGGCAGGAACCGGACGAGCAACCGTCCCTCGGTCGCCGTCTGCTCGGGGACGTAGGCCGCGGCGGCCGGATAGCCGGATTCGCGGGCATAGCCGCTGAGGGCGGTCAGCATTTCGCCGAGTTCCCGGCCGGTGATGGGGTGGCCGAGGAAGGGCGCGGTGATGGCGGAAAGGCGCCCGTCATCAAGGCGCAGGCCGTCGGGTTCGACGGTGACCGCCGTGAGGGTGAAGGAGACGTCGCCTGCCCGGGCCGGGGCGCCGGGCAGATCGTTCTCCACCGCCGCCTCCCGTGCCGGCCGCTCGCCCAGACTCTCCTGGGGCTTCGGCACCGCCGGGGCGGCGAAAGCTGCCGATTGAAAAGCCGTGAGCGCCGTCAGGAGCAAAGCGGCGGAACAAACGCGATTTTGAGTAAGCTTTAACACAATACACCATCCATTCTTATTTGACAAGCCTGCTGTAAGCGCTTTTCCATTTCCAAAATTCCCCTTGCCAAATCCCGCCGCACCATTGTAGAATGGAAGCGAAAGGAGGCGGTGCGGATTGCCACCAATCAAAGAGTGGGAAGAACTTACGATACAAGACAATTTCTTGTTCCAAAAGGTCATGCAGAACAAGCGGCTCTGCCAGCGACTGATTCAGAAACTGCTCCATATCAAGGTGAAGGACATCACCTATCCCGCCGCCGAAAAGAGCATCGTCATCGGCGCCGTCAGTAAGAGCGTCCGCCTCGACCTCTACGTCGAGACCGACAAGGGCGTGATTCTCGACATCGAGATGCAGGTGACGGCGGGCAAGGACGGAATGCTCCCGCACCGGATGCGGTACTATCAGGCCATGATCGACCTGGAAGTGCTGGGCAAAGGGCAGGAATACATCGACCTCAAGCCGTCCTACGTCATCTTCATCTGCACCTTCGATCCCTTCGACCTGGGGCAGAAAGTCTATACCTTCACGAACCGCTGCCACGAGGAAAATCTGGAACTGGCCGACGGCACGACGAAGATGTTCCTGAACGCGAAGGGAACCGTGGGCGAAGTGGACGAGGATATCGAGAAGTTTTTGGCTTACGTTGACGGAAAGGCGGCGGAAGGAAAATTCACGCAGGACATCGCCGCCGAAGTCGAGCGAGTGAAATTGCATAAGGAAACGAGGTTGGAGTATATGACGTTTTTGATGGAACTCAAAGAGCAACGGCGCGAGGGCCGTGAGGAAGGCCGGGCGGAAGGCGAAGCGAAAACGATGGTTAAGGCTCTTCGCAATCTGATGAAATCAATGGGGCTCTCGAAAGAGGCCGCTATGGACACTTTGGGGGTTGAAGAAGAGTTGCGGGCGAAGATTGCCCCGTTGCTCTGAGGCTTTATTCTTACATTTCGCTCAACGACGATCTCATTCCGCAAAAAAGCGGCAAGGCAAAAGCAGCCTTGCCGCTTTTTTTGCGTCTGTCAGCCCGCTTGGGTTTCGCTGTCGTTGGTGTTGTCGGTGGCCGCCGTTTCGGTGGTGGGGGCGGTCAGGGGGCTGCCGGTGGTCTGGTCGGCGTCGAAGCCGATGCCTTCGGCGTTGGTCATCAGGGCCGCCAGCTGCTCGACGCTCATGCTCTCCGGCATACGGACGCCGAGGCCGCTTGTCGTCAGCGCGCCGTCCTGCAGGATGACGGGAGCGGCAGCGTTGGCCGGCGTCGCGCCCGAAGCGCTGTCCGGCTGGTTGGCCGAATTTCCCGAAGCGTTATCCGACGTGGCCGAAGCAGTGCCCGGCTGATTGGCCGAAGCCGTCGCGTTACCCGTTGCGTTGGCCGCCGCATTGTCCGCCGCGGTGCCCGTCATTCCCGGAGTTCCCGTTGTGCCCGGCGTTCCCGTTGTGCCCGGGGTTGTCAGGGTGGCCGG
>JAEEGN010000193.1 GCA_016280345.1 Selenomonadaceae bacterium
CGGGTCTATAACCGCCTGGCCTGCAACGGCTGCTACAACGACCCGCGGGTGACGTGGCAGGAGAATCTCTGCCCCCGCCACGTAAAGGCCTCCGATAGGATTTTTGAATGCTCGAAGACCATCACGCCCCGCATGGTCATCGCGGCCATCGACCGGCTGCTGGAGGATAGGGCGGCCGGGCGGCTGGCGGGACTGTACCGGTGAGGGACCGGAACGGTCGGCGGAAAGCGGGCGCGCGTTGGGAAAGCGATTGGTGGATGGAGGAGGAACTGCGATGACGGAGGGAGAGAAGTATCGTCAGACACGGCGCGAGGCGGTGGGAACGGGCTGGGCCCTGGCTGTGCTCATCGTCTTCTGGTGCCTGGCGGGATTTGGGCTGGCCGGGGTGGAGGTGCGCTTCCTCCGCCTGCCCCTTTGGATATGGGCGGCGGTGGGCGGCTCCTGGCTTCTGGCGCTGGGACTGGTGAAGTACCTGACGGCCCGGGTGTTCCGGGAGATGGAGCTGGGCGAGGAGGCAGGCCATGACGACCGGTAAGGACCTATCGACGCTGCTGCCGCTCCTGCTGTTCCTGACGATCATGCTGGGCATCGGGTTCCTGGTGCGCTACCAGCAGCGGGCGGGGCTGGCGAAGGACTTCATGCGCCATTACTTCGTGGGAAACCGCGACCTCGGCGGCTTCGTGCTGGCCATGACTACCGTCGCCACTTACAGCTCCGTCAGCACTTTCGTGGGCGGGCCGGGCATGGCCTGGCAGGTGGGCTTCGGCTGGCTTTACATGGCAATCGTGCAGGTCACGGCCATCTTCCTGGTGCTGGGCATTTTCGGCAAACGCGTGGCCCTGCTGTCGCGGCGCTTCAAGGCGGTGACGGTGGTGGACATCATCCGGGAGCGGTTCCGGTCGGACACGCTGGCGGCCCTTTCCGCCTTCATCATCGTGCTGTTCTTCGGCGGCACCATGACGGCCCAGTTCGTCGGCGGCGCCAAGCTCTTCGAGACGGTGACCGGCTACAGTTACCAGACGGGGCTGGCCATGTTCGCACTGGTGGTGGTGGCCTATACCACCATCGGCGGCTTCCGGGCCGTGGCCCTGACCGATACCTGCTGCGCCATCATGATGATGGTGGGCATCGTGCTGCTGATCGGGCACATCCTGGACGCGGGCGGCGGCTATGACGCCATCATGGACCACATCGCGACGAAGCACCCGGAGATGCTGGACCCGCTCTCCGCCGGCCAGATGCCGCTGGGACTCTACTTCACCCAGTGGATTCTCGTGGGCATCTGCACCATCGCCCTGCCCCAGTCGGTGGTCCGGGGCATCAGCTACCGTGATACGAAAGGGCTGCATCGGGCCATGTGGATCGGCACCGTCGTCATCGGCCTCATGACCATCGGCGTGAACCTCACCGGCATCCTGGCCCGGGGCGTCCTGACCGGGGATCTGGCCGCCTACGGCAGCGTGGACTACATCATTCCCCGGACCATCACGGCCACCATGCCGCCGCTTCTGGCCGGCATCGCCATCGTGGGGCCGCTGGCCGCCTCCATCTCCACCATTTCCAGCCTGCTGCTGGTGGCGTCTTCCTCCATCATCAAGGACGTCTACGTCCACCACCGGGAGGCGCGCGGGGAGACGGTCCCGGAGCAGCGGCTCCGGCAGCTCAGCATGTTGGTCACGGCGGCCATCGGCCTCGTCGTCTTCGTCGTGTCGCTGACGCCGCCCAGCGTCATCTGGCTCATCAATATGTTCGCCTTCGGCGGGCTGGAGACGGCATTCTTCTGGACGCTGCTCTTCGGGCTCTTCTGGCGGCGGGCCAATACCGCCGGGGCGATGCTTTCAACCCTCGGCGGCACGGCGGCCTACTGCCTGACTCAGGGCCTGGGCATCAAGTTCATGGGGCTGCATCAGATCACCATCGGCATTTTCTGCTCCCTCGTTTTCTTCCTGCTGGGCTCGTACCTCGGCAAGCCCACGGAGGAGCGGTTGTTGAAGGAGTTCTTCCCCGAGGATTGACAACAAAGACGACAGACAGGAGGACATCACATTGGGAAATCGCGGCGTTTGGGTGGAGGTCAATCTCTCCGCCCTGCGGCAGAATCTGAAAATCATCCGCTCCCATATCGCGGGCGGCGCGAAGCTCTGCGCGGTGGTGAAGGCGGACGCCTACGGCCACGGCGCCGTCGCTGTGGCCCGGGAAGCCGTGCAGCAGGGGGCGGAATACCTGGCGGTGGCGGTGTTGTCGGAGGCCGTCGCCCTGCGGGAGGCGGGCTTCACCACGCCCATCCTGCTCCTGGGGCCGACACAGCTGGCTGAGGCGGATCAGGTGGTCCATTACGGCGTGACGCGGGCGACGTTCAAACCGGAACAGGCGCAGGCACTCTCGGAGGCGGCGGCGCGGCAGGGGAGAACGGCGAAGGTCCATCTCGCCGTCGATACCGGCATGGGGCGCATCGGCGTCCGGCCGGAAGCGGCGGGGGACATGGCGGCGGCCCTGGCGGCTCTGCCCGGCATCGAGGTCGAGGGCGTCTTTTCCCATTTCGCGATGGCCGACGTCCGGGACAAGAGCCACGCCCGGGAGCAGTTCCGCCGTTTCCAGACAGCGCTGGCGAGCATGGAGGCCCGGGGCATCCGGCCGGCCATCCGCCACATCGCCAATTCCGCCGCCATCCTCGAAATGCCGGAAACCCATCTCGATATGGTGCGGGCCGGCATCATCCTCTACGGCCTCGCCCCCTCGGAGGAGGTCGGGCCGGGCTATGGCCTCAAGCCGCTGTTGCGGCTCAGGGCCCGCGTCACCTACGTCAAGGACATCCATCCCGGCGAGACGGTGAGTTACGGCTGCATCTTCCGGGCGACGCGGGAGACGCGGCTGGCCACGCTGTCCATCGGTTACGCCGACGGTTACACCCGGCTCTACACCGGCAAGGCGTCGGTGGAGATCCGGGGCCGGCGGGCTCCCATCGTCGGGCGCATCTGCATGGACCAGTGCATGGCGGACGTCACCGATATCCCCGGCGTCACTGTAGGCGACAAGGTGACGCTGTTCGGCTCGCCCACCCTGCCCATCGATGAGGCGGCGGGCTGGCTCGGTACCATCAACTACGAAGTGGCCTGCATGATATCGCCGCGGGTGCCGCGGGAGTACCGATCCTGACAGGGCGCCGGGAAATCCTGTTCCGCGGGCGCCTGTTCCGTTCCAACCCCCGCGGGATTCAACAGGGGGCGGTGATTCTCTTTGGAAGTCTGGAAAAAGAACCTGTTCCTTTGCTGCCTGTCCTGCTTCATCGTCTCCATCGGCATGAGCCAGCTGGCGCCCATGCTGCCGCTCTACCTGGCGGAACTCGGCGTCGAGGGAGCGGGGGAGATCGCCCGCTGGTCGGGGCTGATTTTCGGCGTGAACTTCGTGAGCCTGGCCGTGGCCGCGCCCATCTGGGGGCGGCTGTCGGACCGCTTCGGCCGCAAGCCCATGGTACTCCGGGCAAGCTTTGCCCTCGGCGTCATCATGGTGGGTATGGGGCTGGCCAGTTCCCCGGAGCAGCTCTTTGCCCTGCGCCTCCTGCAGGGGACCATGAGCGGCTTTCTCGGCGCGGCGGTGCCGCTGGTGGCCCAGGAGACGCCGTCGGAGCGTTCCGGCTGGGCGCTGGGGCTCTTCTTCACCTCCCAGGTCACGGGCGCCCTGATCGGTCCCCTGGCCGGAGGCTGGCTGGTGGAGGCTTACAGCTGCCGCGCCGCCTTTTACATCGTCGGCGCCTGGTGCTTTTTGGGCTTCTTTGCCCTTTTCGGCATCCATGAGACTTTTCAGCCGAAAAAGGAGGCGGCGGCCCTGCCGTTCCGCGAAGTCTGGGCGCAGCTGGCGGACCGGCGGCTCATTGTGGGGCTTTTCGGGACGACGTTTTTGTTACAATTTGCCTTGAATCTGGTACAGCCGATTGTGACCGTCTATATCGCGGCGCTGGCCCCGGCTTCGGAGCACGTGGCCCTGACGGCCGGAGCGGTCTTTGCCGCCACCGGCGTCGCCAGCGCCCTGGCCGCCTCGCCCCTGGGGAAGCTGGCGGACCGGGTGGGGCCGCGGCCGGTGCTTTTGGCTTCGCTGGCCGTCGGCGGCCTCTCGTTCCTGCCCCAGGCCTTCGTCCGGACGCCGCTGGAACTGGGACTGCTGCGTTTTCTGGCGGGGCTGGCGGGCGGCGGCCTCATCCCGTCGCTGAACAGCCTGATCCGGCGCAACACCCCCGACAGCGCTTTGGGGAGGATTTACGGCCTCAACCAGTCGGCCCAGTTCGTCGGTATGTTTTCCGGGGCTTTTCTGGGCGGCTGGCTGGCCAGCCGCTTCGGCATCGCCGCCGTCTTCCTGTTCCCCGGCGCGTTGCTCCTGGCA
>JAEEGN010000194.1 GCA_016280345.1 Selenomonadaceae bacterium
CATCTTCGACTCGAACATCACCACCATCATCGCCTCCATCGTCCTCTTCATGTTCGGCACCGGCTCCATCCGCGGCTTCGCCATCACGCTGGGCCTGGGCGTCGTCCTCAGCATGATCACGGCCATTTCCCTGAGCCAGTACATGCTGAAGCTCCTGATCGGGGCGAATCTCTTCCAGAACCCCGCGGTGTTCGGCGCCAGCCAGCCCGCGAAACCGGGGGAGGTGATGGGCCGTGCGTGAGTTTGACATCGTCGGGCGGCGTAAGCTCTGGTACGCCCTGTCGCTCTTGATCATCATCCCCGGCATCGTCTGCATGTTCGTCAAAGGCTTCAACTTCGGCATCGACTTCACCGGCGGCACCATCATGGAAATGCGCTTCGAGGAGCCGGTGAACATCAACCAGGTGCGCGAGGTCATGAAGAGCTACAACCTCGACAACAGCACCATCCAGCTCTCCGGCGAAACCGCCAGCGCTCTGGAAGCGCGGGACGTCATGATCCGCACCGTGGACCTGGAGGAAACAGAGCGCAAGGCCATCATGGCCACGCTGAAGGAGAAGCTCGGCGACTACTCGGTACTGCGCGAGGAAAAAGTCGGCGCCACCATGGGCACGGAGCTGCTTCTCAACGCCCTCTGGGCGACGCTGCTCTCCTGGGTGCTCATCGTCATCTACGTCTCCATCCGCTTTGAGTTCCGCTTCGGCCTGGCGGCGGTGCTGGCCCTCGTCCATGACGTGCTGGTGGTGCTGGCGGTCTTCTCGTTCCTGCAGAAGCAGGTCGACTCCTCCTTCGTGGCGGCGCTCCTGACCATCGTCGGTTACTCCATCAACGACACCATCGTCATCTTCGACCGCATCCGCGAAAACCTGCGGCTCCACTTCCGCCGGGGCGGCGACGTGGCGGCCCTGGCCAACCGCAGTATCTTCCAGACGCTGACGCGCTCCATCTACACCGTCTGCACCGTGCTCTTCACCACCTTCGCCCTGTACTGGTTCGGCGGCGACACCACGAAGGACTTCTCCTTCGCGCTGCTGGTGGGATTCATGAGCGGCTGCTACTCCTCCATCTTCATCGCCAGCCCCCTCTGGGTCACGCTGCGCCGCATGGCCGACGCGAAGCGGGCCCGGCGCGTGGCGTAAGGAAAAACAGGTTACCGATTCATAGCCAAAAGGCCGGCGTCCTGCAATGAGGACGCCGGCCTTTTTGTCGTTCAGAATGCGGACAAAGAACCCCGGTCGAAACAGGCGCCTCTGGCACAGCGGCAAACTCCGGAAAAAATGCCACTGGCGGCCAGCCCCCGCGCCCGCCTTGTCATCACGCCGCCCTTATGCTATAGTAGCATTATGACAAAACCCTTTGCGCGGAGGAATCCGTCATGAGAACGTCTCCGTATCGACGAGGACACCCGGTGCCACGAAGCGGGCGGCTTCCCGAAAATCAGCAAAGCCTTCGCGGGCCATCCGGAAAACGTCGTCCCGGCGCTCAACGGTTCCCTGTCTGACGGCGGAGGGAAACCGGCGCCGGAACACGGCCTGATTTCTGTCACTACGGCAAAAACGATTCCATCGTCGCCGGAGCCTGTCATATCGCCGCCAAACCGGCAATCCCCACCGCCTTCAAATCAAATACTATACAAAGTGTCACGCATTTTGTTCAGTAGGATTTCGGGGGGCATTTTTGACAAAACCCTGTTATTTCGCAGCTTTCAGCTTATATTGGCGCAAAGCAATTTGACTTTTTGACTTTTTTATTCACTCAACGCAGCGTTCTGTTTGCAATCGTAAAGAAAGGGACTGTATCATGGCAAAGAGAGAAGCAAAGCGCATAAATGGCGTCAGCCGGCGCGGTTTTCTGAAGCTGGCCGCGGCCACGGCGGCAGGCGCGGTCGCGGGCATTTCGCCCGGGATTGCCCGGGCGGGCGAGGAGCGGCCCGGCTCGGCATACGCTTCCCATCTGCGGGGCGTCGCGGAGGCTACGGATCGAAAGATCGAGATTCAGCCGCCGAAAGAGAAAGTGCGGTACGACATTCTGGACGCCCATCTCCATTTCACGGATTTCCTGGAGCAGTCCGACGGCTTCCCGGCCCTTTGCGACGCCATGGATTTGGCGGGCGTCTCGAAGGCCGTGATTTTCGGCATGGGCATTGCCAAGCAGTGGGACGACAGTATGGATGAGCCGCCGACCTATTACCTGTCCAATGACAGCCGCTGCTATTATTACTCCGCGACGGATTTCCTCGTGGCGGAAGAGCTTTTGGCGCAGCCGACAGAGATACGGGAACGTTTCTATCCTTTCTGCTGCGGATTCAACGGAAACGACCGCTTCGCGGCGGACCACGTGGAGCAGCTTCTTCGCCTGTACCCGAAATTCTGGCAGGGCGTCGGGGAGATCATGAGTCGCCACGACGATCTCACCGCCCTTACGTATGGGGAAGCGCCCCATATGGACGGTCCGGGCTTCCGGGGCATCTACGACCTGGCGGCGTCCAGGGGGCTGCCGGTGCTGGTGCATCACAACGTAACCGCGCAGAACACGGAGCGCGTGCTGTACCTGGACGAGCTGAAACGGGCGCTGGCTTATAACCGGAACTGCAATATCATCTGGGCCCACGTCGGTATTTCCCGCCGGGTGGAAATCCAGGGATTGACGAAGATCGCCGACGCCCTCCTGCGCGGGAACAGGAACCTTTGGGTGGATATTTCCTGGGTGGTCTATGATTATTATTTCCTCGATCACTTCCCAACCAATTACCTTGACGGGGACTCCCTCGACGATTGGGCGGCGCTGATCGAGCGGCACCCGGATCGTTTTCTGATCGGCACGGACAAGGTCGGGCACTGGACGACGTACCCGGCGGAAGCCGTGAAATACTACATGCTGCTGGACAAGCTGAAGCCCGCCACGGTGGACATGATCTGCCGGGAAAACGCGTTGTCGCTTATCAAGACGTATTAGCCCGGCCATTCCAACGCGCGAACGCCTGGGGCTGTCGCGCAAGTATAATTTTAACGCAAACGGCAGCAGCAAATTGAACAAAACCGGAAACCAACCGTAAATTACCGGAAACAAATGCGTGTGACTTCGGAGGACAACCATGGAAAAACAATGGCGGATTGCGGCCTATGACGAGGAAGGCGCCGGGCGGCTGGCCGCGGCGCTTGGCGTTTCGCCGCTGGTGGCGGGAATACTCTGGAAGCGGGGATTCCGCGACGCGGCGGCGGCCA
>JAEEGN010000195.1 GCA_016280345.1 Selenomonadaceae bacterium
CTCCACCCGTGAAACCAAGCTCTCCGCCTCCTCTCAAACGCTTGTAGTGTATGTTGAAAAAACGCGGTGAAAGTCATAGTACGCGCTGCGAGTAAGTACCCGGGGCAGGGAGCGTCGATTCTCCCTGCCCCGCGAAAAACTTCTTACAGCGTTTCCAGCAGCGCCCTGGCCCGCGCCAGATAATCCCCGGACTGGCATTCCTCTTTCTCGCCGGTCCGGCGCACCCGGAGCTCGATGACGCCGCTCTCCACCGCCTTCGGCCCGATGGTGACCCGCAGCGGGTAGCCGATGAGGTCGGCGTCCTTGAACTTCACGCCGGCCCGCTCCTTGCGGTCGTCCAGCAGGACGTCGATGCCGGCGGCCTTCATTTCCTCATAGACCTTCTCCGCCAGCGAAAGCTGCGCCGGCTCCTTGGCGTTCACCGGCACCACCACCGCCTCGAAAGGCGCGATGGCCCGGGGCCAGATGATGCCGTCCTTGTCGTTCCCCTGCTCGATGGCCGCCGCCATGGTCCGGCTCACGCCGATGCCGTAGCAGCCCATGACCAGCGGCTTCTCCTTGCCGTTCTCGTCGAGGAACGTGGCGTGCAGCGCCTCGCTGTACTTCGTGCCCAGCGTGAAGACCTGCCCCGCCTCAATGCCCCGCGTCATCTTCAGCGGCTCGCCGCAGCGCGGGCAGGGGTCGCCCGCCTTCACCAGCCGGATGTCCGTGACCTGTACCCCGGCGAAATCCCGCGACGGCGTCACGTTGATATAGTGGACGTCGGCCTCGTTGGCCCCGGCCACGGCGTTCTTCATCGCCATGACCGTGGCGTCCACGACAACTTTCGTGCCCTCCTTCACGCCGATGGGGCTCATGAAGCCCGGCTCGGCGCCGACAGCCCGGATGGCCGCGTCCTCGGCCATGCGCAGGGCGATCGCGCCCACGGCGTTCTGCAGCTTGACCTCGTTCACCTCGTGGTCGCCCCGCACGAAGGCCAGCACCACCTCGTCCTTTTCCGTCTGGTAGGCCACCGCCTTGATGGTCTTTTCCACCGGCACCTTGAGGTATTCGGCCACCAGCTCGATGGTGTGCGCCCCCGGCGTCGCCGCCTTTTCCAGCGGCCGCAGTTCCTCCGCCGGGGCCTCGATGGTCTTCAGCTCCGCCTTCTCGTCGCTGGCGGCGTAGTCGCACTTCGGGCAATAGACGATATTCGATTCGCCGGACTCCGCCAGCACCGTGAACTCGTGGGAATGGGCCCCGCCGATGGCGCCGTTGTCCGCCTCCACCGGCCGGAACTTCAGCCCGCAGCGGGTGAACACGCGGCTGTAAGCGTCGTACATCTTCTGATAGGAAACGTTCATGCCCGCCTCGTCCTTGTCAAAGGAGTAGAGGTCCTTCATGATGAACTCGCGCCCGCGCATCAGCCCGAAGCGGGGCCGGATTTCGTCGCGGTACTTGTTCTGGATCTGGTAGAGCAGCAGCGGCAACTGCTTGTAGGAGCGCACCTCGTCCCGCACCAGTGTCGTCACCATTTCCTCGTGGGTCGGCCCCAGGCAGAAATCGCGGTCGTGGCGGTCCTTGACGCGGAACATCTCCTCGCCGTAAACTGCCCAGCGGCCCGTCTCCTGCCAGATGTCCGCCGGTTGCAGGATCGGCATGGCGATTTCCTGGCCGCCCGCCGCGTCCATCTCCTCCCGGACGATCTGCTCGATTTTCCGGAGCGTCCGCCAGGCCAGCGGCAGATACGTATAGATGCCGCCCGCGGCCTTCCTTATCATACCCGCCCTGAGCATGAGCTTATGGCTCACGACCTCGGCCTCCGCCGGAGTCTCCCGGAGCGTCGGCGCGTAAAGCTGTGAGGTACGCAATGTAATTCCTCCCCATGAAATATCTATTTATCAAAGCAAAAATAACTATTCAAACACTTCCCGGACGTCGACGATCAGGTCATCGTAAAGGGAAACCTTCACGGAAAGCCGCGTCGCCGCCCGCTGCTCCTCCGTCATGCGCTCCCACTCCCAGTCGGGGAACACGGCATAGGCGTGATCGAGGACCAGACGGCCTTCCCGCAGGTGATACACCTCAATGGACTGCGAAACCGGATCGACAATCCAGTATTCCTTAACGCCCGTCTTTTCATAGACGTCCTTCTTGACGCCCCGGTCGCGGGTCATCGTCGAGGGAGAAAGGACTTCCACCACCAGATCGGGGGCGCCGTAAATGCCGTTGGCCTTAATTTTGTCCTTGTCACAGACAATCAGCACGTCGGGGACGAAATTGTTCTTTTCATCCAGGAACACGTCCGGCGCCATGAACACCTTGCAGCGCTTGCCTTTCAGAAAACGCCAAAAAATGCCGTGTATATTCCCGGCAATATGGGAATGCATCAGAGCGGGGCGCGGGCGCATGGCGACTTCCCGCCCGTCGATGGTCTCGACAATCGTGTGCTCGTCCTGGTACGCGACGGCGTTATTCATGCGGCTCCCTTCCATTCTGTACGTTCAGTATGGCCTTGCGGGCATCCGGCGAACGTCCCGCCCGCGCTGTCCCGTGCGTCACTCTTTTCATTGTACCGCAAGCAAACGGAAAAAACAACCGCTTCCGGGCGCAAATAATCCCCCGGGGCGGAATCGTCCGTCCCGGGGGATATCGCCGGCGTCAAACGCCCATACAGACCAGCGCAAAGGCGACGAAAACCGCCGGCAACAGGTTGGCGATGCGGATGTCCGTCACTTCCAGCATATTGAGTCCGATGGCCAGCACCAGGACGCCGCCGACGCCGTTCATCTCGGCCAGCATCGCGTCGGTAAAGAGCGCCGACAGCGAAGCGGCGCTCAGGGTAATCGCCCCTTCATAGAGCAGCACGGGAATGGCGGAGAAAAGCACGCCCACGCCCATCGAGGCGGCGAAGAGAATCGAAGCCGCGCCGTCAAGCATCGCTTTCGTGTAAAGCAGCGACGCGTCGCCGGTCATCCCGTCCGAAAGCGCCCCCACGATGCCCATGGCGCCGACGCAATAGAGAAGCGACGACGAAACGAAGCCATGCCCCACGTCGCCGAAACGGTTCCCGGTCTGCTCCGTGAGGCGTGCCGCGAAACGCTCCAGGCGCCCGTCGAGGTCGAGCTGCCCACCGACAACGGCGCCGAGCGCCAAAGAGGCGATCAGCACCGTGCTGTTCCGGCTCTGCAGCGCCATCTTGCCGGCGATGACGAGGATCGCCAGCCCCATTGCCTGCACGATTCCCTTTGAGCCCTTCCCCCGGGAAACCCTGTCTCGCAGCAACAGGCCCATCGCGCCGCCGAGCAGGATGCCCCCGGCGTTTACCAGCGCCCCGGTCATGGGGCCGCTGCCCGGCGCTCGGCAAGCAGGGCGTCGATCTCCCGGAAAAGTTCTGTCACCAGCGCCCCTTCCGGCACTTTCCGCAGGATCTCCCCCTTGCGGAACACCAGCCCTTCGCCCTTGCCGCCGGCGATGCCCACGTCGGCCTCCCGGGCCTCGCCGGGACCGTTCACCACGCAGCCCATCACCGCCACCGACAGCGGCTCCTTGATACCGTCCAGCCGCGCCTCCACCTCGGCGGCGATGGCCGGCAGGTCGATGGACGTGCGCCCGCAGGTCGGGCAGGAAATCAGCGTCGGCCCGTACTCCCGCAGCCCCAGCGACTTCAGAATCTCGTTGGCCACCCGGACCTCCACCACCGGGTCGCCGGTCAGGGACACCCGGATCGTGTCGCCGATGCCCTCGGCCAGCAGCGCGCCGATGCCTACGGCGGACTTGATGACGCCGCTCTTCGGCGTCCCCGCCTCGGTGATGCCGAGATGCAGCGGATACTCCACCCGCTGGCTCATCAGCCGGTACGCCGCCAGCGTCAGCGGAACGTCGTGGGCTTTCAGCGAGATCTTCATGTCGCGGAAATCCATCGCTTCCAGGATGCGGACGTGCTGAAGCGCCGACTCCACCAGCGCTTCGGCGGTCGGCGCCCCGTATTTCCGTAAAAGTTCCCGGTCCAGCGACCCGGCGTTGACGCCGATGCGGATCGGCACGCCCGCCGCCTTCGCCGCCTCCACCACGGCCCGCACCTTTTCCTCCCCGCCGATGTTGCCGGGATTCAGGCGCAGCGCCGCGATGCCCTGACGAATCGCCTCCAGCGCCAGCCGGTAATCGAAATGGATATCCGCCACCAACGGCACCGGCGACTGCCGGACGATGGCCCCGAGATTCTCCGCCGCCGCCCGGTCCGGCACCGCCAGGCGCACCACGTCCGCCCCGGCCGCCGCCAGCGCCCGAATCTGCGCCAGCGTCGCCGGGGTATCCGTCGTCTTCGTATTCGTCATCGACTGCACCGACACCGGCGCGCCGCCGCCAACCGGCACCGCCCCGATATGGATGCGCCGCGTCATTTTGCGCTCCATCGCCGCCCCCGTCAGCCGGTCACGATCCGGCGGGCCCCCAGGTAATGCTCCCGCCGCCAGTCGCGGTGCAGGGAATCGAAATCAATGCCCGTGGACGTGGAGGCGTGGATGAACTCGCCGTCCTTGAGGTACATCCCCACGTGGGACAGCTCGCCGCTGTCGTCCACGAAGAAAACCAGATCGCCCGTCCGCAGGTTCTCGCGGCTCACCGGCCGCCCCACCAGATACTGATCGTCCGCCGTGCGCGGCAGATGAATCCCCGCCTGGGCGAAAACGTAGCTGACAAAGCCCGAGCAGTCAAAGCCGCTGGGCGACGAACCGCCGTACACGTAAGGCACGCCCAGATACGATAGGGCCATGCTCGTCAGCCGCCGCACGATGGCGCTGTCGCCGCGGCTCACCGCCGGAATCGGCCGCCCCAGAAGCGCCTCATAAACCATCGGTCCCACCAGCCCGTCCGGCTCCATGCCGCGGGCCAGCTCGAAGTCGCGCACCGCTGCCGCCGTCCCCGGCCCGAAGGACCCGTCCGTCACCACGTCGTAGCCAAGACGCGACAATGCCTCCTGGATCTCCACGACCTCCGTTCCCTGATCTCCCACCTGGAACGCCGCCGCCTCCGCCGGCGCGCCCCCCAGGCAAAGCAAAGAAATCAATCCCGCGCAAAACAGCTTTCGCACACTATCCGCCTCCAAAAAGCAGTTCAAATACCCAAAGGCCTCATTATATATGAAACGAAAGAACAATCGCTGCCCTGTAGTCCAACAGACACTGCCAACATTTTATCGCCGGAAAATGAAATTAACAAGGTAATGAAGGAATTTTTCGCGTAAAATGAAAAGCGTCGGCGCCATCCCCACCGGAATCACCCCACCGGCCCCCCGATGGGCTCCGCCGCCGGAATCACCGGCCCCGGCAGTTCGGCGGCCACCGGCGGCAGGGTCGCGCCAAGGATCGTCGGCTTCATCATGCTGGTACCGGCGTCCTTCATGAACTCCATGTCCGCCTTCGTCGCGCAGAACGTCGGCGCGGCGCGGTTTGACCGGGCCGGGAGGGCGCTCGCCTATGGCATCTCGGTTTCCGCCGTTTTCAACTTCGCTATGTTCGGCATATCGTTTGTTGGCATAAAAAGTCAAAAAGACAAACTACTGCAGCGGCGCGAAAGGAAAGAACCTTGTAATTTCGGGCTTTATCCGGTTTTTGCCCGACTTTTTTCGAATTTTTCTACTGAACAAAACGCTTGTCACAGTGTCAATTATTTGACGGGAAAAACCATCGCTTTCCCTGTCGGAACGCCTTATCCTTGCGAAACGGCTATGCTGGCGTATTTTTATGGGGAAATAGGGACGATAGCGTTTTCCTGTACTTTGGAATGCAGAGCGTCTGCGTAAAGAAATTCTCCTGCAAAATCTATTTACAAATGATATACTGTGGGTAGAAAGGAGATGATTTCATTGGCACAGACGGTAAACGTGAATTTCAAGCTGGATGCAGAGGTCAAGAAAAGTATGGAAAGAGCCTGTGCTGACATGGGATTGTCCATGAGCGCGGCGTTTACAATTTTCGCCAAAAAAGTGGGCCGGGAAAGGCGAATTCCCTTTGAGGTATTTGCCGATCCGTTTTTCCCGGAGCGTAATTTGCGCTGCCTTGAAGGCATCATAAAAGACGTTAAAGAAGGAAAAGCGCACTTTGCCGGGCACGAGCTTTTTGAGAAAGATTCGTGAGGATTTTTGAGCAGGACGGCATACGCCACGTCATTGCCTGCCGCAGACATTACGGCAGTAAAAACAATGGTTTGAGTATCATAACAATCCAAAAAAAGACGTCCCCTTACGTATTCGTGATGCGCAAGGGGACGTCTTTTTTATTGGCAGTACACGACAGAATGATAAGCTACTATTTAATGAAAGCAAAGCGCTTCTTCGCAGAATATGCAATACTGCGAGTACGAGGAATACTCATGTAAAAACAGTATCATTATAGCATTGGCAAGCACCCTTGTCAATGAACGGGCGCTCTGCTGAAATACTATCTGGTGAGGCGATCGCTGATGGCGCGAAAGGGAGGCAACATCTACAAGCGGAAAGACGGACGGTGGGAGGCGCGGTTCGTCAAGGGCCGGGTTGGCGGGCGAACGAGATTCGGGTACGTGTTTGGCCGGACGTACCGCGAGGCGAGAGAGAAACAAGCGGCGGCCCTTTGCCGATGGCAGCAGGAAAAGCGGGAAGCGGAGCAGAGCAAAGCCACGGTGGAAACGGTCGCCAGACAATGGCTGGAGGAAAAGGCCTGTTTTTTGCGAGCCTCTACGGTGACCCGTTACCGCGATTGCCTGGCCTGCCATATCCTGCCCAGGTTCGGCCGATGGAAGCTGGACGCGCTCACCAACGATGATGTTGCCGGCCTTTGCCACGAGCTATTGCAGCGACGCAGCCCGACGGGGAAGGGGTTGTCGCCGCACACTGCGGCCGTGATCCTGTCCGTGTTGAAGCAGCTGCGCCAATACGCCATGAAACGCGGAATCGCCGTCCGTTTTTCCCCGGAGAGCGCTGTCGTCCGTCAGCCCGCCAGACCCATCCGGGTATTCAGCCTGCAGGAGCAGATGTGCCTGCTGGCGTATCTGCGAAATCATCTGACGCCCTGCCATCTGGGAATCCTGCTCTGTTTGTACACAGGAATCCGCCTCGGTGAACTCTGCGCCCTGCGCTGGGAACACGTCTCCCTCGACGCGCAGGAACTGCGCATAACCGCGACGATGCAACGGATCCGTCTGCCCGGCAAAGGCACCCGGACGCAGATTGTCGTCACACCGCCGAAAAGCAGCTGCTCCCTGCGCACGATTCCCCTGGCAAACGAACTATGCACCCTGCTCGCGACGCATCGGCAGGAAACGGGGTATCTGCTCACCGGGAGCGAATCCCCCTGTGAACCGCGAACGGTGCAAAACCGCTTCAAGGCGCTGCTTGCCGCCTGCCGTATCGGGGACGCGAACTTTCACGCGCTCCGCCACACCTTCGCAACCCGCTGTATCGAAGCCGGGGTTGACGCGAAATGCCTGAGCGAGATTCTCGGCCATGCCAGCGTGAACATCACGCTGAACCGCTATGTGCATCCGTCCATGGACCTGAAGCGGGAGAGTCTGGCGAAATTGATCGTAGCGTGAGACGCGGCGGTCGTCGGACAGGCCGTCAAAGGAGCCGTCATCATATATAGCAGGAACGCCGGTCGTATGCGGTCTTCGCCGCGCGGCCGGCGTTCCTTTTTCCCCGGATAAGCCGTCAGAATAAGCCGTCAGTTTATCATCGGGCCGCGCTGTCGGTGGTGGCGGCGGGGTAAACCGCAGTATTGCATATTCTGCGAAAAAAACGACACGGGTTTATCGTTTAATAATGGCGGAAAATGGCGGTTTCAAAGGGGGCAGTGGGATGGAAAAGCAAACGGCGGATATTTCCTTTGCCGAGGCGGCGGCGCTTTGGCTGGCCGAGCAGGAAAAAACGCTTCGGCCGGCGACGTATGTCTCCTACCAGCGATGCGTGAACCGCCATATCCTGCCCCATCTGGGCGACCGGAAGGCGAAGGACGTGACGCGCCGCACCGCGGAAGAACTCGTGAATTCTCTGGCGGCGGGAACCGGCGAGGCCGGGAGGACTGGCAAAGGCCTCCGCGGCAATTCCCTGGCTTTCGTGCGCGACATCACGCTGCGGATTGCCGCTTTTGCCAAAAGGAAAGACGCTCCCGAAGCCCCGGAGACCCGGGCCGACGAGAAGCGTCCCTATACCTGTCTGGCACCGCAGGAGATCGAGCGGCTCTGCTTTTTCGCCAAACACCATCCGAGCCGCGAAATGCTCGGAATCATGCTCATGCTCTTTACGGGAATCCGTTTGGGCGAGGCCTGCGCCCTCTCCTGCGATGATATTTCCCTGGCGCGCCGGGAGATCCATATCCACCGCAGCGTCCAGCGGGTCCGAAGCGACGGCGGCCCGGGCCAGGGAAAAACTACGCTGGAAGTCTATGAACTGCCGACGAAATCCCAGATCCGGACAGAAACGATCCCGGCGGAGCTGGTTCCCTACGTCAAACGCTATTACGCGCCGGGCTTGTTCCTGATCGCGGGCAAGCGCAACGCGCCGCTGGATCCCCGGACGTTTCAGTACCGGGCCGCCCGCCTTTTCGAGGAAAACCAGATGCCGGTCCTGACCTTCCAAAGGCTGCGGAAAACCTATGTGGAGGGCAGGGCGGACCGCTCAATCCTGGCCGCCACGTTCGGCGCGAAGAAGCCGCCGACGCCATACAGCAGCGTCCTCGACCATCAATGGCTGGCGGAGGAGATGCGCAGCGATCTGAAGCCGCTCCGCCTGCTGGTGGGGCTCACCCCGGAAGAAATGGGGGACTACATGGGCGTTTCCGAGTGCTCGTACCGGGACATCGAGGACGGGAAACGGGCGCTGGTCTGGAATGAATACATCGCCCTGCTGTTTTTCTTCCATTACAACGCGAAGACGAAAGGCGTCGTGGACTCCCTGGGACTCTATCCCGCGGCGCTGCAGGAGAAAATGGAGATCGCGTAGCGCATGAAAGGGTTAAAAGAGCTGAAGCAGCTGGATCGTGACCGCCTCACGGCGCTTATGCAGCAGGAACTTCCCGCCATCCGGAAAGAACTCGGCCTGACGCCGGAAGCCCTGGCGGAGCGCAGCGGCATCCCGGCGGCAAGGCTGGAAGCGGCGGAAAGCGGCGGCGAATCGCTTCTCTGGAACGAATTCCTGACACTCCTGTTCCTTTTCTGGCGGAACGACAGAAGCCGGAGCCTGGTGGAACGCCGCAATCTTTTCCCGGCGAAACTGCGAGAGGTCCTTTCAATCAACCGCAACCAGCACAAGCCCACCCCGCTTTGACGGGGCAGGACGGCGGTGGCGAAGGCGGAGGCTTTCCACGAAGAAGGCTCTGCCGGCCTCCTCCGGCAGGGTGGAGCTGGCGGGACGATCTTCACGGAGTCGGGTTTCACTTTCCCGCATTGAACCCGTTAGAGGGAACGGATCTGGAGGTCTTGAGATGGCAATCAGGCAAAGAGCCCTGGACAAGCTGACAGCCATACAAAAGGATTTGCATGGCGTGGCGAAAACAGGCAGCAAGACTACAATCGACACGCTGCTCAAGGCAATGGCAGAGGTCCGGTCTCTATGCCAAAAAGGTCTGCCGGAAAACCGCTATGCTGACTGTGGTGAACTGTTCGATGGACTGACCCTTGCCTTCACGCAGCTGGCGGCAGGATCGATAACCGGCGGAAACAAGGAAATCCATTCCCTGAGCTTGGATTTGCTGCAGGTACTTATCGACAAAATTCGAAGCGAAGACGGTTTCAAGAAGGAAATCGTCTTTTTGCCCTACAAGGCCAGCATGTGGGACAGCCTCGAAAGCGTCTGGCGCGCCGCCTATGAGGACAAAGACCACTGCCTCGCCTACGTCGTTCCCATTCCCTACGCCGATCTCACGCCCGAACATACGGCGGCCGAGTGGCACTGCGAAAAGGACATGTTCCCTAGGGACGTGCCGGTGCTTGACTGGCAAACCATCAACATCGAAGCCATGCACCCCGACGTCATCTTCATCCATAACCCCTACGACCAAAACAACCTCGTCACCTCCGTCGAAAGCCGCTACTACTCCATCAAGCGCCTGGAGCAGACCGACAAG